>NZ_JANQDC010000005.1:0-101283 GCF_024723695.1 Campylobacter sp. S4:11
AAAAACTCTAGCATTTTAAAAGCTCTCATATTCTTTAGCTATAAAAACTTCATCATCTTTTACAATTAATGGGCGTTTTATAAGCGTTGGATTTTGTAAAATCATCACTTTAATCTCATCTTGGCTTAAATTTTGGAGTTTTTCTTTATTTAACCCTAATTTTCTAGCACTCATACCCGCTGTATTTACAAGCTCTAAAACACTCCTTTTACTAAGCCAAAAATCCAAAGTTTCTTCATCTAGCTTTTTAATGTCTAAAAATTCAAATTCAACTTGCTTAGAATTTAAATAATCCATGGCTTTTTTAACACTATTACAATTTTTAATACCATAAAATTTTAACATTTTCTTGCCTTTTTAACTAAGTCTGCTATAATAAATGCTAATTCTAAAGCTTGGTCAGCATTTAATCTTGGATCACATTGTGTTTCATAGCGTTTAGAAAGTTCTTCTTGAGTAATATTTAAAGAACCTCCTACACATTCTGTTACATTTTGCCCTGTCATTTCCAAATGTACCCCACCAGGATACACTCCTTCATTCATAGCTATCTCAAAAAACGCACGCACTTCTTGAATGATTTTATCAAATTCTCTTGTTTTAAAACTACCTGATTTAACCGTATTTGCATGCATAGGATCAATACTATAAAGTATATTAAACCCTTCTTGTTTTAACTCTTTAAATAATTTTGGCAAGGCATTTTCTATCTTATCACATCCCATACGGATGATGAAATTTAATCTTCCTGCTTCATTATGCGGATTTAAAATACTTACTAGCTTTTTTATCTCATCTAAATCATAATTAGCACTAAGCTTAACACCAAGTGGATTTTTTACTCCACTTAAAAAATGCACATGTGCTTCATCTGCCTTTCTAGTACGCTCACCTATCCAAAGCATATGTGCCGAACAATCATAAATTTCCCCGCTTAAACTATCTACCCTAGTTAAAGCTTCCTCATAAGGCAAAAGCAAGGCTTCATGAGAAGTATAAAAGGCTGTTTGAGAAAGATTTGGAGTATCGGTAATACCGCAAGCTTGCATAAAGGCTAAAGCTTGAGTGATTTTTTCACTAAGTTCATCATATTTTTTCCCAAGCTCTGCTTTTTTTAAAAAAC
Organism: Campylobacter sp. S4:11; assembly: GCF_024723695.1. NCBI lineage: Bacteria > Pseudomonadati > Campylobacterota > Epsilonproteobacteria > Campylobacterales > Campylobacteraceae > Campylobacter > Campylobacter sp. S4:11. The sequence goes on from NZ_JANQDC010000005.1 coordinate 1,124, forward strand.
CCAAATTCCACTTATGCACTACTCTTAAATCCGCTAAACCACCTCTTGAAAAAGCTCTTAATAAATTTAAAGTTGTAGCACTTTGATAGTATGCTTCTAACATTCTTTTAGGATCAGCTATTCTTGATTTTTCATTAAATTCAAAACCATTGATAATATCCCCACGATAACTTGGAAGCTTTACCCCATCAACCTCTTCAAAATCACTACTTCTTGGCTTTGCAAACTGCCCTGCAACGCGCCCTACTTTAACGATAGGACAAGATCCTGCAAAAGTAAGTACTATAGCCATTTGAAGCATAACTTTAAACATATCTCTTATATTATCAGCGCCAAAATTTACAAAACTCTCAGCACAATCTCCTCCTTGGAGTAAAAATGCTTGAGAATTTACAACCTTAACAAGGGATTTTTTTAACTTATCCACCTCACCTGCAAAAACAAGCGGTGGTAATTTTTCTAATTTTTTAACAACATCTTGTAATTCATTTTCATCAGGATATTGTGGCTGTTGCTGAATTTTATAATTTTTCCAAGAATCTTTAGTCCATTTCATAGCTTAACTTCCTCATTTTAGTAAGCTAAAATTATACAAAATGAGACTTAAATTAAGATTTTAAAACACTTTCAACGCGTTCAAGACTATCTTGCTTATATAAACTTAAGCGCACTATGGAATCTTCTAGTGCTAAAAGATTATGGATTTCATGAGCCTTTAAACTTATACTATCTAGCGTTTTAAGTAGAATTTGTTGATTTAAAACTCCAAAATCAATGGAGCCTTTTAACACTTGTATGGTAATATCAAAAGGTGCTTTATGATCTTTCATAAAGCTATCTTTTGACATAGTTATGCAGATTTCTTTAGCATAAGCATTTTCTATTTTCTTAGATATATTTATGCCATTTTGAATTTCTTGTTCCCAAGAAATTACTTCATATATTTGAGTTCTAAATTTCACTTTTATTTTTTAAGTTCTTTAATACGAGCAGCCTTGCCTCTTCTATCTCTTAGGTAGAATAATCTAGCACGACGTACACGACCTCTTCTTAATACTGTAATACTTTCTAAACTTTCACTATAAATAGGGAAAATTCTTTCAACACCTACATTATTAGCGCCGATTTTGCGTACAATGAAAGTTTCATCTACACCATTTCCTCTACGTGCTATACAAATACCTTCAAAATTTTGAATTCTTGTTTTATCGCCTTCTTTAATGCGAATAGCAAGTCTTAAAGTATCTCCAGCACGAAATTCTGGAACATTTTTACCTTCAATTTGTTTTTGCTCAAATTGCTCAATGTATTTATTTTTCATAACGATATTCCTTAAAATTTGCGTTCATGCTTTTGATACAAATCAGGACGAAAATATTTCGTTTTGCAAGACGCCAAAGTAGTTTTTAAAGCTGTGATTTTAGCGTGATTTCCCTTTAAAAACTCTGAAGGCACATAAAATTTTTTATTTTCCTTTTCAAAAATAAAAGGTTTAGAAAACGATGGAGCTTCTAATAAGTCATTTTCAAAACTTTCCTCACTTAAGCTTTCACTATTTCCAAGAACATCTTGAATATTTCTGCTAATAGCATCACACATCACCAAAGACGCTAATTCTCCACCTGTAAGTATAAAATCACCTATAGAAAATACTTCATTAGCAAATTCTTCCACAATGCGCTCATCCAACCCCTCATATCTACTACTTACAAAACAAATATGATCTTTCTTGCTTAATCTTTTAGCATCAATTTGCTTAAAAGTCTTAGCACAAGGCAAAAGAAAAACAAAATGAACATTTTTATCTTGCTTTTTAATATGCATTAAGCAATCATACAAAGGCTGAGCTTGTAGCAAAAGCCCTGCACCTCCTCCTATTTTATAATCATCTACTTTAAAGTGCTTGTTTGTGGTAAAATTTCTAGGATTTACAAAAGCAAATTCTAATATCCCCTTTTCTTTTGCCCTTGCCAAAATAGAAGTTTGAAAATAAGGTTCAATAAGCTCTGGGAATAAACTTACAAAAGTATATTTCATGAATTTTCTAAAATATCTAAAGCAGATTGTGTGAATATCTTTTTATTTTCTACATCAACTTTTTGAATATATTTATCAACATAAGGAATATAAAAATTTTTAACCTTTGTTTGTAGTTTTTCATCACATTTTATACAAAATAAAAACCCCGCTCCATTTTCTAAAATGTCTTCAACTACACCTAATTTTTGCTCATTTTCAATAACATCACATCCAATTATGTCAAAATAAAAATACTCATCTTTTTTTAATTTACAAGTTTCTTTTGTAGCTTCAATAGTTTGAAAAAGAGTAATATTAGTTAAGGTTTTAGCAGCCTCAACACTCTCAAAGCCTTCAAATAAAACTAAAGATCTAGTTTTATCAAAAGCCTTTATGGTGTAAATTTTCTGATTAATATCAAAAAATTTAGCACCTATTTTAAACTGCTCATAAAAATCACTAAGATTATGTAATTTTACATAACCTTTTAAACCAACACTTTTCCCAAGTTTAGCAACTTGGACTAAATCATTCTTCAATGGCTTTTACCGTTATACGATATGAAGTTGCATCTTTAACTTTGTAAGCCATAATGACTGTTTTTATTGCGTTGATTAATTTTCCATTTTTTCCGATCAACTTACCAGTATCAGATGGATCGACATAAATGATAATTTCAGCAAAATTGTTTTCTAAATTTTGTCTTTGTATATCAACTTTTTCAGGAAAATCAACAATTAATTTTGCGTATTCTCTTAAAAAATTTTCAACCATTTTTATTTGCTTGTAATAGCTGCTACTCTATCGCTTAATTTTGCACCTACGCTTTTCCAATAAGCTAAACGCTCAGCATCAAATTTTACCACTTCAGGCTCAACCATAGGATTGTAATATCCAATGCTTTCTATCCAGCTACCATCACGTCTTTTTCTACTATCAGTTACAACTATACGATAAAATGGTCTTTTTTTACGTCCCATTTTTGTAAGTCTGATTACTGTCATTTTAATACTCCTAAAAAAATTAAAATTTTGTTATAGATATTTTAACTCATATATCCATAAAAAAGCTTTAATTATTGCGGTCTTTTAGCTTGCTGCAACATATTCATAAAATTTTCCATTCCTTTTTTATTTGAAAATTTCTTTGCCAGCTTAGCTGCATTACTAAATTGTTTTAAAAAGCGATTTACTTCCATTTGAGATAAACCAGCACCCTCTGCAATACGTCGCTTTCTTGCATTGTTTAATAAATCAGGATTCTCTCTTTCTTTTGGTGTCATTGATGAAATCATTGCCTTAATATGAATAATTTCTTTAGAATTATCTAAGTCAATATCTTTAATATTTGCTGCCATAGATGATAAACCAGGTATCATACCAATGATTGATTTCATACTACCAAGCTTTTTAACGCTTTCCATTTGATTTAAAAAGTCATTAAAATTAAATTCGCCTTTTTTGATTTTCTTATTTAGTTTTTTTGCTTCTTTTTCATCAATGATCGCTGCAGTTTTTTCAGCCAAAGTCGCTAAATCACCCTCACCCATGATACGATTAACAATTCTATCAGGGATAAATACTTCTAAATCAGCTACTTTCTCACCAACACCAATAAATCTTAAAGGCACACCAACTTGTTTAGCTATACCTAGTGCAACACCACCTTTGGTATCTGCATCAAATTTACTTAAAATAACCCCTGTAATTTCTAAAGCTTCATTGAAACTACTTGCTGTCTTAACTCCATCTTGACCACTCATGGCATCAGCTACATAAAATACTTCATCAGGATTTAAAATAGCTTTTACTTCTTTAAGCTCATTCATCAAAGCTGTATCGATCGCCAAGCGACCAGCAGTATCTACAAGCAAAACATCATACATAGAATTTTTTGCTTTTTCTAAAGCTTGTTTAGCTACATTTAAAGGATTGCTTTCATTTTCTATGAAAAATAAATCAAGCTCATTAGCTTGAGTGAGTTGTCTTAACTGCTCTACCGCAGCTAATCTTTGCAAGTCACATGCAGCAATTAGCACTTTTTTATTTCTTAGCTTTAAATAATTAGCAATTTTTACCGTGGTGGTAGTTTTACCACCACCTTGCAAACCACACATCAAAACAACTGTAGGTGGTTTACTAGCAAATACAAAACCTTGATTTTTACCTTTAACACTAAGAATTTCTTCTAAATTTTTCTTAATTGAGTCTAAAAATTGCTTTTGGCCTATACCATTAGTTTTTACATCATTTTCTACTAAAGTAAGTAATTCTTTAGTAACTTTATGATGTACATCTGCTTTTAAAAGGGCTTTTTTTAAAGTGTCAAGAGCATTTTTTAAAGCTTTTTCATCATCAACAAAACGAAGTTTATTAACTGCGGATTTAAATGACTCACTAACTATTTCAAACACTTTATTTTCCCTTTATTAAAATTTTAAAAAGCTAAATTATAAACCCTTTTAGCTTTAAACGCCTTTAAAAATTTAAATTTTTTATTTCAAAACCATAAGCATTAAAACTCTCATCAAGCAAGGCTTTAAATTGATAATCAAAAATATGCGTTTCATAAGAGTGCAAATACATTCTAGAAGAGCTAATTTTTGCATATTTTTCATCACCTATAATACCATGTTTTATATGATTTAAATGCACTCTAATTTGATGTGTTCTACCTGTTTTAATGACTGCTTTTATTAAAGTTTTTTTTGCATTTACCATTAAAGGTATAACTTGGGTATGAGCTTCTAAGCCAAATTTATCGATTTTACTAAAGGCTCCAGATTTGTTTTTTATAGTAGTTATTTTTTCACAAATTTCAAGTTCTTCAGCAATTACTCCATCAACAATAGCTAAATAGCTTTTATAAACATTTTGTTTTTTATACTCTTGAATGCATTTTAATCTAAACTCCTCATCTTTGCTTAAAAGTAAAACCCCACTTGTTTCTTTATCAAGCCTATTGATTAATTTAGCCTTATAAACACCTTCTAAATTCTCGCTAATTTCCCCATAAGGCTTATTTAAGGCTATGATTTTATCGTCTTCAAAAAGTATTTTTGCTTTTTTTATTTTTTGTACAACAAATCTTGTTTTTGAGCTCATCAAAGCTCTAGCTATAACAACCTTTTTACCCATAGCAAAAACACAGCCTTTGTCAATCAAATCTTTTGCTGTATTATTAGAAATCTTTTCTTGCATTGCAAGCAATTTATAAGCTTTTTCTTGCATCTAAACCTTCTTTTATATTTAATATAACTTCACTTAAATCACTTTGTTCTTTGACTTGCGCTTGTAATAATTTTTGCTTTAAAAAAACATTTATATCTTTTACATTCTCACAAATATACAAACCATCAACTTCTTGATATAAACTTTCTTGATTAAAAAAATATTTCCCTGAAATAATAATATTATTCCATCTAGCTGCTTCTATAGGATTATGTCCACCTATATTGTTTATAAAAGAGCCACATAAAAAAACCACATCGCTAATCTTATAAAAACTTTCTAGCTCACCTAAAGTATCTAATAATAAACATTTAGCATTAAAAAAATTTGCAAAATCATTTTCACTTAAAGTAAAGTCTGAAAATTTTTGCATATTATAGTGATTTTTTTGACAAAAATCTTTTAAAATTTCTTCAACTTCACCAAAGCGCTCCGGATGTCTTGGGGCAATAATCAATTTATCATTTTCTTCTAATTTAATTTCATTAAGCAATAATCGCTCTTCATTTTCATGTGTGCTAGCAAATATAATAATTCTAGCTTTAGGTTTAGCATAGCTTTTCACTTGCTCTTGTTTTATATTAGCTTTGATATTTTTATATGCTATAACATTTTTAGCGCCCAGACACTCTAATCTTTCTTTGTCTTTTTGACTTTGTGCAAATACAACATCAATATATTTAAAAATCAAACGATAAAAAAAACTAAAACGCTTGTAATTTTTTAAAGATCTATCACTAATTCTAGCATTTAACAAAATCACTTTTGCATTGTAAAATTTAGCCATAAACACGAGCATAAGCCAAAGCTCTGCTTCAAAAATAACCAAAACTTTACAAGGTCTTATCCAAAAAGGCACGAAAATTTCAAATGGGAAAAAATTTACTTTTTTAGAATATTTTAAAGCTTCGCTAAAACCGGTTTGAGTGATGGTTGAAATTTTACAAGTTGGAAAAAGTTTTATTAAAGGAATAAGGCTTTTAATCTCACCAAAAGAACAAGCATGAAAATATACATCACCTTGTTTTTGTTTTAAATTTTTGTAAAGAAAAAATCTTGATTTTAATGATATTTTATATTTTTCCTTGCAAAAACTTAAAATCAATAAAAAAGGAGCTGTGATTACATATACAATCACAGCAAAAATATAATAAAAAAAAATCAATTTTGATTTTCTTCTTTTTCTTTATATAAAATTCTTCCACAATGTGGGCAAGTTACTATTTCATCGCCTTTTAAAACTGCTAAATAAGTTTTGTCATAAATTCTCATAAAACAGCCATAACAAGCATGTTTTTTTACAGGAACTACAGCGCTATTTCCCGCCCATTTTCTGATTTTTTCATAAAAAGTTAAAACTTTTTGATTTATTTCACCCATTAGTTTAACTTTTTTATCATAAATTTGTAATCTATCTTTTTCAATATCTACTAATACAGCTTTAGTTTGAGCATCAATTTGGTCCACTTCATTTTCAAGTTCGCTTCTTTTAGCTTGTAATTCTTGTATGAATTTTTCTTTATTTTCTAAAATTTTATCTAATCTTTCTATTTCTTCATTTGCTGCATCAAGTTGCTCTTTAGCTATATCTTCTTCAATTTTTAAAGCATTTGCTTCTTTTTCAGTTTTTACTGCAGCACTTTTTTTAGCTATTTCTTTAATTTTTACACTAAATTCTGCAATATGATTATTATTTTGTATTTTTTGATTTTCTATATCTTTGATATCTTTTTCAAAACTGGCAATTTCCTCTTCAGTTTTATCGAGCAAATTACGCTTTTCTTTTAAATCTTTTGTAGCATCTTCTACTTTATTTGTAAAACCATCAAGTTCTTTATCAATTTGTGATAAAGTTATAAGTTGTTCTAGGTATTTATTCATTGAATTTTTCCTTAAAAATATTGAAATGGATTTTTTGAAACTGATATTATAACTTCTAAATGAAATTTTTGCAAATCTTTTGCTAAAATTTCACTAAAACAAGATTCGCTTTCATAATGCCCTATATCAATCAAACTAAGTTTATTGTGATAACTTTCCAAAGCTTGGTGATATTTAAAATCTCCACTTAAAAAGCAATCTGCCCTAACGCTAGAAACTAAATCCCCTCCACTACCCGTACAAATTGCTATAGTTTTGATTTTCTCTTTACCTGCATTTACAACTCTTATACAATCAAGCTTTAAACTTTTTTTCACGTGAGTAATTAAATCATTAAATTTAAAATCAACATCACAATAAATCAAAAATTCATTTTGCTCTTTGATTTTAAAACCCAAAATTTCATTAGCAAAATAAGCATTTAAATGACTTAAATCAAAATTTGTATGCATAGCAATTAAGGCTATATTTTTTTGTATCATTTTAGCAAGAAGATTTTGTGGGTAAAACACTCCACTTAAGTTTTTCAAACCTTTAAAAATTAAAGGGTGATGAACTATAAAAAGTGAATTTTCACTTGCATTTTCAATTAAATGCATATCCACATCAAGGGCAAGATAAATTTTATTTATGTCTTGATCAAAATTTCCAAGCAACAAACCACTATTATCCCATGAACTTTGCGTACTAAATGGGCTAATAGCGTCTAAATAATCATAAATTTCTTTAATTTTCATCTAAATTTTCTTTATATACCAAAGCACAGTTTTTAGATAATTCTCTAATTTTAAGCATAAAATCCTGTCTTTGTGTGACAGAAATAGCACCCCTTGCATCAAGCAAATTAAAAGTATGTGCTGCTAACATACAATAATCATATGCAGGTAAGGCAAGTTTTGCTTCTAGGGCATTTTTACACTCATTGTAAGCATTTTCAAATTGCATATTTAAAGTTTTTACATCACTTACTTCAAAATTATATTTACTAAATTCAAACTCACCTTGCTTATGAACATCTTTATAGGTAATTTTTTCACCATTAAATTCATTCCAAACTATGTCGTATACATTATCTACATCTTGTAAATACATTGCAAGTCTTTCTAAACCATAAGTAATTTCAGCACTTACTAAATCTACGCTTATACCACCAACTTGCTGAAAATAAGTAAATTGTGTCACTTCCATACCATCAAGCCAAACTTCCCAGCCTAAACCCCAAGCACCTAAACTTGGGCTTTCCCAGTTATCTTCAACAAAACGAATATCATGCGATTTTAAATCAAAACCTAAATTTTCTAAACTTTTTAAGTATAATTCTTGGATATTATCAGGACTTGGTTTAATTAAAACTTGAAATTGATAATAAGCACCTAACCTATTAGGATTTTCACCATATCTTCCATCAGTTGGCCTTCTACTTGGTGCTACATAAGCAGTCGCCCATGGCTTTTTTCCTAAACTTCTTAAAAAAGTTGCTGGGTGAAAAGTCCCTGCACCTGCTGGAAAATCATAAGGTTGCATAATAGCACAACCTTGCTTTTGCCAAAATTCTTGTAAATTTAATATCATTTGAGAAAAGGTCATTTTTCTTCCTTTATTTCTTCTGGCTTTTCAGGTGAATTTGCATACAATTCCACTGTTTTATTCCACATCATTTTATATTTTCTTTTTAGAAATTCTACTTCATTACGCGCATATTTAAGCTGTTCGTTAAGATTTTCTATGGTTTTTCTATCCTCATCATAAAGTTCTTGCATAGAATAAAGAGCATCTTTTAAAAATTTATTCTCACCCTTTAAAGCCTCTAAGGTTTCATCCTTAGCATCAAGAACCTTTTCATGCAAATTTAAAATAGTTCCTATGGTTTTTTCTACAAAACTTTCTCCTGCTAAAGTCATAGAATTTACCATAGCAGGTTGTTTTGAACTCATAGGCACTACACTAAAAGTTCCTTGGTTAGCTTCTATATAAATTTTACCCTCTTCTTCTTTGAAATTTAAAGCACCATTTGCCATCATTCCTTTTACAACATCTTCAGATAAATGCACTAATTGACAAAATTCTTTTAATTCCAAGTAAGTTTGCATATATGCTCCTTAAAGAAAAACTTCAATTGCACTAGAATCTTGAATAAGTTTTTCTTGTTGTTTTTTTCTATCTTCTAATAATTTTTGCGCTAAAGATTCATCATCTATTGCTAAAATTTGCACAGCTAAATAAGCTGCGTTAATAGCTCCTGCTTTACCTATAGCTACAGTTGCTACAGGAATCCCACTTGGCATTTGAACAGTAGAAAATAAAGAATCCATACTTGCTAAATTGCTTCCTGGCATAGGTACACCTAAAACAGGTTTTGTTGTATGTGCTGCAACAGCTCCTGCTAAATGTGCTGCCATACCCGCTGCAGCAATAAATACTTTTGCACCTTTTTCTTCTGCGTTTTTAATATATTCTTGAGTTCTTTGAGGACTTCTATGTGCTGAAGTGATTAAGATTTCATATTTAACATCAAATTTTTCCAAAATTTCCAAAGCTTCTTTTACTACATCATAATCACTCTTACTCCCCATCAATATAGAAACAAATTTCATTCAACACTCCTTCTTAAAAAGCTAAATTCTGGAAGCTTAAACGGCAAAGTAATTTCGTTTTCATTGCCACTATGAATTTCACTAAATTCTTTATTGTTTTTTGCTAATAATTGTTTAAACACTATGAATTTTTTTCCTTCATTTTCATAAATTAAGCCTAATTTATTTTCTCCTAATTCTATATTAGAATTAACCGGGGCTAAAATTTCATATTCTTTGTTTAATTCTATTTTGCCTTTACATTTAAAAAACTCACCATCTTCGCTAATAGCATGCACTTGATGAGTTCCTTCTTCTATGCTTGTATCATGATTAATAGAATCTGTTTTTTCATAAGCTCTTGAAACTAAATATCCATCTGTAAAACCTCTGTGTTTTAAAGTATAGATTTCTTTTTCATATTTAGCAGCATCAAAAGTATTTTGCAATACATCTTGCACTGCCATTTTATAAGTTCTTGTAGTCAAAGCTACATAATACTCACTTTTTGTTCTACCTTCTATTTTAAAGGCATGAATACAATTTTCTTGCATAATTTTTTGAATATATGAGCTTAGATTTAAATCTTTAGAATTAAATACATGTGTGCCATTTTCATCTTCTTCTAATCTAAAAAGCGTATTTGTTTCTGGATTTTTCGCATAAAGTTCATAATTAAATCTGCAATCATTTGCACAAGAGCCACGATTGCTCATGCGTCCACTTTGCACTGAACTTATTAAACATCTACCAGAATACGCAAAGCACATAGAACCATGGACAAAACTTTCAAGCTCGATATCACAATTATTTTTTAAATCTTTTGCATCTTTTAAGCCAAGTTCCCTTGCTATAACAACACGCTTTGCACCCATATCTTTATAAACTTGAGCGTCTAAATAGTTTAAAATATTAGCTTGGGTGGACACATGAAGATTAATTTCGGGCGCAAGTTCTTTAACTAAACGCATAGCACCTACAGATGCTACTATAAAAGCATCAGGTTTCATTTCTTTTAATTTTAAAATATGCCTTTTCAAACCTTCAATTTGCGAACTAAAATGAAACCCATTGATAGTTACATAAATTTTTTTTCCTCTTGCATGAGTATAATCAATAGCTTCCTTAAAAGTTTCATAATTAAAATCTCTAGCAGTTCTTGCTCTTAATGAAAAATTACTCACTCCTGCATAGACAGCATCAGCTCCATAAGCCAATGCTATTTTTAATTTTGCAAAATTTCCTGCAGGAGCAACTATTTCAGGAATAATCATTTTTTCCCTAAGCTTGCAATTAATGCCTCAATATCATCATTACTTACAACATCTGTAGTGGAATCCCCTTGAATATGAACAGCTGAACCAACACGTTTTTCATCATCAATTTTGCCTTCAAATAAACTACTCATATATCTACTTAAAGCTCTCATAACATTAATAACACGCTCGATTTTTTGACGATGAATATCTTGATATTGCATAGCATCCATTGCCATCATAACCTCATCTTGCCCAGTTTGTAAGCAACCTGTAATCTCATCTATAATATTTTTAGCATTATTATTTATTTCAATAGCCTCTTTAAAACTCGCTACATTTGGAAATTTCGCATTTAACTTTTCAAAGATATCTATATTTTTATTTAAAGCATCACTGATTACACAAAGCTCATTTTCTGAATTTGCAAAAAAATCGTTAATAGCTTCCAACTTCTCCATCATTTCAGTTGCTTTAATTTCACTATCTCTTGTAACATCATCAAGCTGATGTACAACTTTATGCTCTTTACTAGGTGGTGGTGGTGGCCAAGCCATATCTGCTCTAGCTTTATAATCGCCATTTATCATCTCATCGACAATTTTTTTATTTTTTTCTTCATCCTCATAATCTGTTTCTGGTTTTTTTAAATCTTCATCTTCTACAGAGTCAAGATCTAAATCTTCAGAGCCATTCATTAAAGCATCTAATTCTTCTTGAGTCATCATTGCACCTTTTTTATATAATAAAAAACTAATCGTGATTATATTATAAAAAAATATAATTCAACATTAATTTTTAAAATTAATTATTTTTTTAATATATAAATATATTTTTTCAAACTTGATAATAAAAAATATATTAATTTAAACTTAATTTAAAAAAAATATACTACAATCTTAAAAAATAAAATTAAAAACCTATTTAAAAGGAGAAAAAATGGGTAAGTTTGTAAATAATATTGATGAGTTTTTTAGCTATTGTCAAGAACATGAAGTAATGTTTGTTGATTTTAGATTTACCGATATGATAGGTACTTGGCACCATATCACTTACAATATAAAAGCAGTTGATGATAATACTTTTGAAAATGGAATTCCTTTTGATGCAAGTTCTTTACACGGTTGGCAACCGATAGAAAAATCGGATATGATTTTAAAACCCGATGTAGAAAGTGCGTTTTTAGATCCTTTTACAGCAGATCCTACCATCATAGTAATTTGTGATGTATATGATATTTACAAAGAACAAATGTATGAAAAATGCCCAAGAAGTATTGCTAAAAAAGCAATGCAACACTTAAGCACGAGTAATATCGCTGACACTGCTTATTTTGGTCCTGAAAATGAATTTTTTATTTTTGATAATGTAAAAATAGTTGATTCTTCTCATTGTGCAAAATATGAAGTAGATACTGAAGAAGGTGAGTGGAATGATAATAAAGATTTCACAGATAGCTATAACAGCGGACATCGCCCAAGAAATAAAGGTGGATATTTTCCTGTAAGTCCTATTGATTCTAGTGTAGATATTAGAGCTGAAATGGTACAAGTTTTAGAAAGAGTAGGCTTAAAAACTTTCGTACATCATCATGAAGTAGCACAAGGACAAGCTGAGATTGGTGTAGAATTTGGAAATTTAGTTGAAGCTGCCGATAATGTACAAATTTATAAATATGTAGTAAAAATGGTAGCACATTTAAATGGAAAAACCGCAACCTTTATGCCAAAACCACTCTATGGAGATAATGGAAGTGGTATGCATGTACATATGAGCCTTTGGAAAGATGGGGTAAATTTATTTTATGATAAAGAAGGTTATGGAAAATTAAGCGAATGTGCGATTAATTACATCGGTGGGATTTTAGCTAATGCAAGAAGTGTTGCAGCATTTACTAATCCTAGTTCAAACTCTTATAAAAGAATAGTTCCAGGTTTTGAAGCACCTTGTATATTAACCTATTCTTGCCAAAATCGCTCTGCAAGTTGTCGCGTGCCTTATGGTATTAATGAAAAAAGTGCAAGAGTAGAAATCAGATTTCCTGATAGCACTTCTAATCCTTACCTAGCTTTTACAAGCTTGCTTATGGCGGGACTTGATGGTATTAAAAATAAAACCATACCAGTTGGCCCTATGGATGAAAATTTATTCGCACTAACTCTAGATGAGATTAGAGAAAAAGGTATAGAGCAATTACCTCACACTTTAAGAGGATCTTTAGAAGCACTCATTAGAAAAAATGCCTTCTTAAAACCTGTTATGAGTGATGTGTTTATTGATGATTATCAACATATGAAATTTGAAACCCAAGTATGGCCTGTAGAAGCTAGACCAACTGCATATGAATTTAAAACTTGTTATTCTTGCTAATTTTTGATGCCAAAAAGGCATCAAAAAATTTAAAATACTATTGTTTTATTTTCGTGTATAAAAATCCTATCATCAAACACCAAATCCAAAGCCTTAGAAAAAACATTTTTTTCCACATTACGTCCTGCTTGTTGCATAGCCTGCCAAGAATATTCATGAGTAACCGGTATAACATCTTGAGTAATAATTGGCCCCTCATCTAAGTTATTATTTACAAAATGTGCTGTTGCACCTATAATTTTAACTCCTCTTTCATAAGCTTGCTTATAAGGATTAGCTCCTATAAATGCAGGTAAAAAAGAATGGTGGATATTAATAATCTTTCCTTCAAAATACTCCACAAAAGATGGAGATAATATTCTCATATATTTTGCTAAAACAATATAATCAAATTCATATTGTTTTAAACACTCTAGTAATTTTTTTTCATGCTCTTGTCTACTTAAGTCCTGTGCTAAAATAGTATGAAAAGGTATGTTAAATTTATCCACCAAAGGTTTTAATATCTCATAATTTGCAATAACTGCCTTAATATTTGCATTAAATTCCCCACTAAATTGGCGGATAAGTAATTCGCCTAAACAATGAGTTTCTTTGGTAGCTAAAACAATAATATCTTTTTTTCTCTTTGGTGTAATTTCAATTTGCGCATTATCAGGAAGCATTGCTTCAAGCGTTCCTTTAAAAGCTTTTATATCAAGCTCACCTTCTAAATGCGCCCTAAAGAAAAAACGATTTTCTCCAACAAATTCATCATTTTTTATAATATTAATTCTATATTTAAAAATAACATCTGAAATTCTATAAATCAATCCTTTTTCATCGCTACTTGAAATTTTTAAAATATATTCATTCATTTTTGCTCCTTTATATAGTTTTTTAATTCTTGTAATCTTCTTTTTTCAAGCTCAATCCCAAGCTCTTTCCCACTAAATCCTTCCTTTAGTAAATCATTAGCACCAATTTTACTTTCAAAAGTATGATGATATAAATTTAATTTCTTTGCTTGTGCTATACGCTCATTATCCCAAAGCCCAAGCCATTTACAAAGTGGCATTTTCAAAGCAATTTTAGCTAAATTAAAATCATCAATTTTACCTAAAATAAATTCTTGTTCACATTTTTTTAATAGTTCTTTTTTTAATTTTGTTTTTTTAAAAAAAATCTCTTTATTGATATGAAAAAAATTCAAATACAAATATAAATACAAAGCCTCATCATAAATCAATTTTTGACTATGCTCTAATAACCTTTCAAATTCTTCATTACAGCTTTGATAAAAAAATATTTTTTCTTCTAAATTTAAAATTTTGAAATACTCATAAGCTTTATTTAGTCTTGAAGTTCTAAAAATTTTATAAAGTTCATTATTAATACGCTCTTTAGATAAATCGCCTATATCCATAGTTTGCATTAATTTTAAACTTTCTTTTGTAATTGTTAAATCAAACCTGCACGCAAAAGAAATTCCACGAAGCACCCTTAAACTATCTTCAATAAAACTTTTATCATCAATATGCCTTATAATCTTTGCTTGCAAATCTTGCAAACCATTAAAAAAATCTAAAAATTCAAAATCAAAAATATTTACCATCAATGCATTAATGGTAAAATCCCTTCTTTTAGCACCTTCTTGCTCATCATTGCAAACTTTAACCTCAAAACCTCTATGGCCTGTAGAAATTTTATTTTCATAACGCGCTAGAGCTAAATCAAATTTTTTGTATTTATATACAAAAAAACTTTTTCCCACTCCATTTGCACCAAGTTTTTGCATAAGCTCATCAAAAAGCTTAGGCTCAATATCATAAATTTCTATATCATAATCATCGCTAGATAAACCTAAAAAAGAATTCCTTACACAACCGCCTACTAAATAAGCTCTTTGCGTGTAAGGCTTAAGTATATTTTTAATACTTAAAAAATCTTGGTCATTTTTTAAGTCTATCTTCAATCTTTGCAAGCAAAAACTCTAAAAAAGTAATGGTCATATCTAATCTTTTTTCCATATGCTCATCTTTAGTATTTTTTAATCCTTCAAATAAAACCAAAATACGCTCTCTAAGATTTTTTAAGAAAAATTCTTCATTGTTTATAATACTTTCTTCTTTTTCTTCTAAAGCTTCAACCTTAATAGCGACATTTTGTTTATCATCTTTTACTTTTACTTCTAAATCATCTAATTCTTGAATTAGCTCTTGCGCAACCTTGCTAATTTCTTCTTTGATTTTTTTCTCTTGAGCATCAACGCTTTTTTCCCGGGTAATTTCTTCTACCATAGGAGCAAATTCATCATTTTTACTTTTTTTATTATCTAACTCTGAATTAACTTCACTTATGGCCATTTTTGCTAAATCTTCTATATTCATAGTTTTATTAACCACCTTTTAAATTCATTAACTTCTTCTTCGCTTTTCATATTAACAAAAAAATCAAGCATATCATAATTTAAATCTTCATGATTAGAACGCAAACCACTTAAACGCCTTATAGCATCAATGGCATTTTTATTTTGCGGATCTTGTTTTAATATATTTTTATAAATCTCCAAAGCTTCATCTTTTAAACCTTGTGCTTCATAAATAGAAGCTTCTGTTACTGTGTATCGCATATTAACTCACAAAAAATAAAATGTCAAAATTCTAACAAAAAAGACTTTAATTTATTTTAATTTTTACTTAATCACAGGAGCTTTATAAGCTAAAAATACAAAAATATTAAGTATTATAGCTACTGTAATAAGCATGGTAAAGCCTAAAGTAAAATTTCCAAAGCTATCATGGAGCATACCTATAATCCAAGGTGCTTGAGCTGCTATTAAATACCCTATGCCTTGTGACATAGCAGAAAGTTTAGCTGCTATAAAAGAATTTGAACTTTTTATGGCAATAAATAATAATGAAATTGTAAAAACTCCACTAGATGCAAAACCTAAAAAAATAGCCGCTAACAATAACACTAATTTTACATCACAAAAAAACACCAAGATAAAACTTAAAACATACAAAAATCCTAACAGCACAATAACAAAACCCTTAGCATGAACTCTTAGTTTTCCTAAAACAATAGGCAATAAAAATGCCACAGGCATACCTATGATTTGAGAAAGCAATAAAACATTAGAACCAAAATCAATTCCAAAACCTTTTTCACTTATCATCACACTAAGCCAAGCAAAAAGACTATAAGATAAAAAACTTTGTAGTCCCATCACAATAGTAACTTTCCAAGCTGTTAAATTTAAAAAAAGATTTATTTTATTGATATTTTTCTTTTTAGGACGCAATAATCTTTTATTTTTTAAATGCGGAAAATAAAAAATCAAAGCAATCAAAGCTAATACAACCCAAAAAAACATAGCTTGAGGCACTTCAAAAATTTTAAGCAAAGGAAGTGATAAGGCCACTCCAGCAATTGAAGATAAACCTATAATTGATCCATATAAACCCATTATTTTATAAGCGTTTTTTGCAAATTTTTCTTTTACAAAAGAAGGTAATAAAACATTAGCTATTGCAATGCTTGCTCCGATTAGAAAAACTCCAGAAAATAAACCTATATTACCCCCATAACTTCTAATAAACTCTCCAAAAACAATCAAAATTAAGGCAAAAAACAAAGCTTTAATTTGCGAAAAATACGCTACAAAAAACGATATAAGACCAAAAGCTATTAAAGGTAAGGTTGTTAGCATACCTGCTAAAGTGGAGTTGATATTGTAATATTCTTGGATATATTCTATCATAGGACCTATGGAAGTTATAGGTGCTCTTAAATTTAAAGCAAGGGTAATTACAACTAAAATATTAATCCAAAAGAATTTTTTATATGAAATTTGTGTATGCATGATTATTTTTGATTTAATATATTTTCAAGATATCTTTGTTTATCAGAATCGGTGTTTTTTTGCACTACTTGTTTTTTTTCTTTTACAACTTCATTCTCTTTGGAAAAATAAAAGTGATCAATGATAAAAATAGAAGAAATAATCACAATTAAAGGTATTAAAAAAATCATAATCAATACTTTCTAAAAATATTGCCATAGTATTCTATATTATCTTTTTTTAAATTCTCATCAAAAGTATTTGCTTCAAAATTTGCTTTTAAAATTTTTTCTCTCTCTTCATCTAAATCCTGATAAGAAAAAACCATATTAATACTCACTACCCCATCAAGCTGTTCTAATTGTTTATATGCTTTTAACTCATCATCTAAATTTTCACTTTCTATTACTACTATAATTTTTTCATCCTGAGCTAATTCCACGCTACAACAAGGTGTTTGTTGAATTTGCTTTTTGAGTTTTTCTAATTTTTCTTCTTTAGTTAAAATCAACACACTAGAAAGATTCATCTATACTCCAAAATATAATTTTGTTTTCATAACCTGCACTAATAAACTCATGCTCGTTTAAAAATATAAGATATTCTAGCAAAAAATCTTTATTTTGGAATTTTTTTATTGTTTTTAAATTTTTAATATCTATAAGTTCTATGATATTTTTTTCATTATCTCCAAAAACTGCTATTGAGCCATCTTTATTTAAAGCACAAGTATAAATCAAAAAATCTCTTTCTATATTTTTTTCTTGGTCATTTTGCACTATACCTAATTTTCTATCAGTGCTACAGCTTGCAATAGCTGTGTTTTTAAAATCAAGTTGATAGATATTATCCTTATGAATACTCTTATAACTTTTTATTTTTTGCCATTTTTTCACATCAAAAAGTATTATTTCGCCACTTTCAAAACCTGCCACTAATTGAGTTTTAGTTTCATTTAAAACCACATCACTTAAGCTTGAACTAGAAAAAGTAAAATTTTTTACAACACTTTTTGTTTTTAGATCAAAAAGCTCTATATTAGAACCTAGCAAGGCTAATAAAATAGTATTATCATCTAAAAACAAAGCCTTTTTCACCCCATCATTAGCTAAATCATAGCTTAAAAGTTGTTTATTTTTATAAACATGTAATTTTTTGCTTCCAAAATCACCTTCACTTAAAATCAAAATAGCCCCATTTAAGTAATCAATACTATAAATTCTAGGGCTAAGATTTTCTTCATAAAAATTTTTAATCTTATCTAGCTGAGTGATTTTTTGCATTTTTTTATCTTTAATAAAGTATTGATTTATTTCTCCATTATCAAGTCCTATAAACAAACTATCATCAACAATTTTCAAAGCATTTAAATTTGAATCAAGTTTAAGCTCATAGCTAAATGCATATATACTCATTAGTAAGATTAAAAATATTTTTTTCATGATTTTATTTCACACCTTCATTTAAAACATCTAAGAAATTAGACTTTTTCTTTGATTCCTCGCTTTTAAATTTAGCTTCAAAGCTATTTCCCACTAAAGGTTTAGCATCACTTTGTGGCACATGGCATTGCGTACAATTAAATCTTGCATCACTTACCATATCTTTAGTAGATTTATTTTTTCTTAAATCAAAATAATGGCTGCTTGGAAGTGCTGTCGCAGCTAAGTCTTTTGCTACCGCTTTATCATGGCAACTTAAGCAAATATTATTATCTTTAGTAATTGGAAGCATATCCTCTAAAGTGTGTGGAATCAATGGTGGAGCATTTTCAAATGATCTCTCAATCAAAACAGATTCACCAGCCAAAGTTTGAGAGTATTTAGCATCCAACAACTCTACATTTTCACTTTCCAAACTTGTTTTTCTTAAACCTATATCTTTTGAATCAACACTTTTAACAGCAAGCCCGCAAGCACTTATTAAAACAGCTGCTGCTAAGGATAAAAAGATTTTATTTTTCATTTTCTCTCCTTAAATTTATTATACTAAAACCTAAAGCATCATCACCGCAAACATCAATACATTTTCCACATCTTATACACTCACCTGATTTTACATCTTGATTTTCTTTACCTACCATCCAAAGTACTTGCTTTTCAGGACATACCCCAAGGCATTTGTAACACTTAGTGCATTTTTGCAAGTTATATCTTACTTTTAGTAATGAAAAATGCGAGCTTAAAGCCCAAAAAGCTCCTAAAGGACAAAAATGTGAACAAGTAAATCTTGGACTAAAAAATGTATCTATACAAAAAATAATCAAAGCTACAAAAAGCCAAGAAATACCACCAAAAATAATCCCTCTTTGGATTATTCCTATATAAGAAAATTCCTCAAAAACAGGAAAAGAAAAAAGAAAAGAAAAAATCAAAACAAAAGCTAAAACATAATAACGTAAATTTTTATTTACATTAAAAACTCTTGCTTGATTAAAACCTAATTTATTTCTAATAAAATAAGCAAAATCAGTAATGATATTCACAGGACAAACCCAAGCACAAAACGCCCTTCCGGCAAAAATAGCATAAAATAAAAATACTATCAAAGCACCACTTAAAGCCATTAAATCTACTTGCAAACTTGCTAAAGCAAGTTGAATAAACGCAAAAGGATCACTTAGCGGCACCGAAGAAAATAAAACCGAAGAGCTTAAATTTCCTTTTAATATAAAATTAAATACACCAAAAGAAAAAAAAGTCAAAATAGACAATTGCACTATTCTTCTTAAAATAAGATATTTCATAGCAATTCTCCATCATTAAGATAATCTTTAGCCTTGTTTTTATTGAAATTTTTATCCGTATTTACATCTTGTAAACGCTTTTCATCTTTTTCATCCCAACCTTTGATGTAATTATCTCCAGCTTTTCCTAAAACAAATTCTCTAGGTAAAACTCTAATAGCTGCTTTTTGCGTTATACAGGCTTTTTCACAAATCCCACATCCAACACATACTTCATGATCTACCACAGGTAGTAAAAATGCATGCTTTGCGGTTCTTTCATTACGTTTTGTTTCAAGTTTTAATGCTTTATCTATTAAAGGACAAGCCCTATAGCAAGCATCACATTGAATTCCCCAATAAGCAACACAACTTGCACTATCAATTATAGCTATACCCATTTTTGTTTTATAAATTCCATCTTGTTGCTCTAGATATTTATGATCTAGTGCATTTGTAGGACAATCTCTTATACAAGGTATATCCTCACATAATCTACAAGGATTTTCTCTTGCTACAAAAAAAGGTGTGCCATTTTTAGCACTATTTTCTAAATTTGCTAGCTTCAAAACATCATAAGGACAAGCTTTTACACAAAGTCCACATCGTATGCATTTTGACAAAAACTCTTTTTCATCATCTGCTCCAGGAGGTCTTAAAAAATACTCCTGATTTGAGCTAAATGCTAAACTTGCTAAAAATGCACTTCCGCTTCCTATACATAAAAGCTTAAAGGTAAAGGCCAAAAATTCTCTTCTATTTTTCATTTTTATGCTTTAGTAATTTTTACGGCACATTTTTTGAAATCTGTTTGATTAGACAATGGACAAGTTGCATCTAATGTAACTTTGTTTATATATACATTCTCATCAAACCAAGGCACATACACAAGGCCTTTAGAAGGTTTATTTCTACCACGAAAATCTACTCTAGCTTTTACTTTACCACGGCGTGACTCTACCCATACGATGTCGCCTTGATTGATTTTCATAGCCTTAGCATCATCTTCATTCATATAGCAAAGTGCTTCAGGTACCGCACGGAAAAGCTCAGGAACTCTCATAGTCATAGTTCCACTATGCCAATGCTCTAAAACCCTACCAGTGCATAACCAGAATGGATATTCTTTGCTTGGTCTTTCAGGTGCTTTCATAAATGGTCTAAAGAAAATTTTTACCTTATTTTTTAAACTATATTTTTCTTTAGTTTGTGGAGCTAGTAAATCTCCTTTTGGTAATTCTTTAGCAAAATCTCCATAAAATGCAAAGTCTGAATTTGGAGCAGCTTTTTTAGCATAATAATCAAATTTAGTATTAAATCTCCATTGAGTTTCCTTACCATTTACCACAGGCCATCTTAAACCTCTTACTTTATGGTAAGTATCAAAATCAGCTAAATCATGTCCATGACCTAAACCAAATTTACGGTATTCTTCCCATAGATATTTTTGTACAAAAAATCCATATCCATTAAATTCTTTACCATCACTACCTATAACTTTTCTCTCATCGCCAAATACTTCAGAATTATCAAATCCTTTTGTAATATTATCTTTAGCTTTGAAAGATTTTGCTTCTTTGTTTGCAAATAATACATCATATAAAGTATCATCTTCGCTATAACCCATAGCTTTGGCTTCTTCTAAAACACTTGGCAGAGTAAGTTTATCATTTACCTTAGTTTCACCCCAAACTTCTTTTAATTTAAAGCGTTTTGCAAATTCCATAATTTGCCAAGTATCACTCATAGCCTCACCTACGGGTAAAACTTGTTGCTTCCAGTGTTGAGTTCTTCTTTCAGCATTACCATAAGCACCCCATTTTTCATAAATCATAGCACTTGGTAAAATTAAATCTGCCACCTTAGCACTAATTCCTGGGTAACAATCACTCACAACGATAAAATTATCCATTTCTCTAGCTGCTGCTATCCAGTGATTTGCATTAGCTGTATTTTGCCAAGGATTATTTACTTGCACCCAAGCAAATTTGATATTTCCATCTTCTAAATCCCTCATGATTTTTAAGTATGGAGCACCTGGTTTTGGATTGATTGTTTTTGCCGGAACTTTCCAAATTTTTTCACTAATTTCTCTGTGTTTAGGATTTGCAACAACCATATCAGCAGGCAAACGGTGTGAAAAAGTCCCAACTTCTCTTGCAGTTCCACAAGCACTTGGTTGTCCTGTTAATGAAAACGCACCATTTCCTGGTTTTGCTTGTTTACCAAGTAAAAAATGCACCATATAAGCTTGTTCGTTCACCCAAGTACCTCTTGTGTGTTGATTAAAGCCCATAGTCCAAAAACTTACAACTTTTCTATTTTTTTCTATATATAAATTTGCTAATTCTTGAAGTTTTTTCTTAAATTCTTCTATACTTTCATCTTCATTACCCTTAGCAACTTTAGCAACATAATCAAGCGTATAAGGTTCTAAAGCTTTTTTGAAATCTTCAAATGAAATTTCCCAATGCGCATCAGGAGTACTTTGGTGTTTCATTTCGAATTTATCGCCTGCTTTTACCCCCAAATAAGCCAAAGATACCGCTTCTTCTTCATCTACAATAATAGCATTTTGTTTTGCTACAGTATCTTTTTCACTTGCTTTAAATTTAGGATGGTTTGGATTATTTCTCATTCCATAACCAATATCAGCATAACCTGTTGTAAAAATACAATGTTTTTCAATAAATTCTTTATCCATAGCTTCAGGATGATTATAAACAATCTCTCTAGCGATATAATTCCAAATAGCTAAATCAGTATTTGGTTTGAAAATGATTTCAGTATCTGCTATATGAGAAGTTCTATTAGAAAAAGTAGATAAATTTATGATTTTAACTTTATCTAAATTGCTTAATTTTCTATCACTTACCCTTGACCATAAAATTGGATGCATTTCTGCCATATTTGCACCCCAAGTAATAATAGTATCAGTAAGCTCTATATCATCATAACAACCAGAAGGCTCATCAACCCCAAAAGTTTGCATAAAACCAACAACGGCACTAGCCATACAATGGCGTGCATTTGGGTCTATATTATTTGATCTAAAACCAGCTTTTACTAATTTTGCAGCAGCATATCCTTCTTGTATAGTGTATTGACCACTTGCAAAAATTCCAATTCCTTCAACACCTTTTTCTTTGTAAGCTTTTTTAAATTGTTTTTCCATTTCATCAAAAGCTCTTTGCCAAGAAACTTGTTGGAATTTTCCTTTTTTATCAAACTCACCTTTTGCATTTACGCGAAGCAAAGGTGTTACTAAACGATCTTCTCCATACATAATTTTTGCATTAAAATAACCTTTAATACAATTTAACCCACGATTTACTGGAGCTGCTGGATCTCCTTTTACAGCAACAATTTTACCATCTAAACTTGCAACTAAAATTCCACAGCCTGTACCACAAAATCTACAAACAGCCTTATCCCAACGCCATTTATTCTCAGTATTTGCAAGTACACTACTTGGAACACTAAGACCTGCAACACCACAAGCACTAGCAATAGCGGTATTTTTAATGAAGTCTCTTCTGTTCATTATATCCCTCGTTATTGTTTATTTATGTATAAAATAAAAATACATAGATACAATATTACTATGATTAGTTTTAAATATAAATTATAAAAAGGAATATTTTAAAAGTATTTATAAATTGGAGTTTTTTAGTGTTTTTTAAAAATTATTGCATATTATAAAACGCTAGTTAATTCTAGCGTTTTAATTGATTTACAATACCAAGCATATCATCACTTGTAGTGATTGCTTTTGAACCAGCTTCATAAGCTCTTTGTCCTGTAATAAGATCTGTCATTTCTTCTACAAGTTGAACATTACTAAGCTCTACAAAACCATGTTTGATTACAGAAAATCCATTCTCACCTGCTATACCTGCAATCGGCGCGCCACTTGCATCTGTTTCTACCAAAAGATTATCTCCTAAAGCATGTAAACCTGCAGGGTTAATAAAATTAACAAGCTCAATTTGACCTATTTGAGTTTCTGCTGTATTTCCTGGTTGCATTACTGAAACCGTTCCATCGCTTGCTACGTTAATAGCTGTAGCATCTTCAGGTATAGTCATTTCTGGTAAAAGTCTATAGCCATCTGAATTCACTATATTTCCTTCAGCATCTTTGGTAAATTGACCATTTCTAGTATAAGCTATAGTTCCATCAGGCATTTGAATTTGGAAAAATCCATTATTACCAGCAATTGCCATATCAAGACCTGAAGTTGAAGTTTGTTTTAAACTACCTTCGCTAAAAATTTTACTAACAGCTGTCACTCTTGAGCCAAGACCTACTTCTATACCGCTTGGGTGTTTTGTAGTACTTGAGGTTGAAGTACCTGCATACTTCATTGTTTGATACATTAAATCTGCAAATTCTACACGCGATTTTTTATAACCTACTGTATTAACATTTGAAATATTATTTGATGTTACATCAATTTGTGTTTGTTGTGATACCATCCCTGATGCTGCTGTGTATAATGATCTTAACATTTTATCTATCCTTAGTTTTATTTAGTACTTGCTAATTTATTAATAGCTTCTTGATTTAAATCATCCATATGAGATGTCATAACTTTTTGATACATCTCAACCATTCTATTTGCTTCGATTAATCCTACCATTTCTGTAACTGGATTAACATTTGATCCTTGAGTAAAACCCTGCTTTATGGCATTTGAATTTGGCAAATCTCTGATTTTGTTTAAATCATCGATTTTATACATATTATCGCCATCTTTTTGTAAATCTCTTAAATCATCAACTTGTGCGACGAATAATCTTGCTATATCTTGATTAGATGCACTAATGATTCCATTTTTATCCACATTAATAAAAGAAGTAGAATCTCCTATGCGTATGCCATCATTTTCAGGATTATTAAAATAATCACTACTTAAAACTCTATATCCTTGACGATTGACTAAATAACCCTCATCATCAAGCTGGAAATTTCCATCTTGGCTTAATCTTACTTCACCATTATTTGTTTTAATCAAATAAAAAGCATCTTCACGAGTAAGAGCTAAATCCAAAGGATTATGTGTCATTTTCATAGAGCCTACGCTAAAATTTGTATAGACGTGATTAACCTGCGGAACTCTATCTATAGTTGTGTTTACAAATCTTGCAGCATCTCTTGTGTGATTTTGTATAGGCAACTCATCTTGAGTTTCTTTAAAAATCCTTTTAAAATCTGCAATAACAACATTATCTCTTTTATAGCCACTTGTATTTACATTTGCTAGGTTGTTAGTTACAACATCTAAGCGATTAAATTGCGTAACCATAGCACCAGTAGCCTGATAATACCCATTTTGCATTGTTTTTCCTAACTAAAATCTTAATTTTTCACTAACAAAGCAAAAGATGTTCCAAAATGTTTTTATTTGTTTTTAATTAATCTTTAGGCATAATATTTGGTTTTACACTCATTACTTAAATACAAGGGGTATCCATGGCTAATGAAACCAATGTTTTAGAAGAACTTTTCAAAGAAAATTCCAAAGATTATATCACATATGAAAAACTTGTCAAGTATTTTGCAAAGCTTCCAAATGCAACAAGTGCAAAAAAAATCCGTGATTTAATGGATAAATACAAAGTAGAATTAATTTCTTCAGCTGAAATTGCCAAAAAAAGAAATTTAGAAGAAGCAAAAAAACTACAAGAAGAAAAACAAAAATTACAAGATACAAGTTTAGAAAATGAATTTGATTTAGCCAATGAAAATGATTTATTAGAATGGAGTAGATCAGACTCTCCTGTAAGAATGTATTTAAGAGAAATGGGGCAAATTGCACTTTTAAATAAAGATGAAGAAATTGAAATTTCTAAAAAAATTGAACTAGGTGAAGATATTATCATCGATGCTTTTTGTTCAGTGCCTTATTTGATTGATTTTATACTTGATTATAAAGAACCTTTAATCAATAGAGAAAGAAGAGTAAAAGAACTATTTAAAAGCTTTGAAGATGATGATAAAAGTGATGATGATAAAAGTGATGATGAAATAGACTCTGAAGAAGAGAATGAAAACGAAGAGAATGAAAACTCAAGCGAAAAAAAACCTAAAAAAACAAGCAAAAAAGAAGATGAAAGAACCTTAAAAGTCATAGAAAGCTTTAAAGCTTTAGAAAAAGCAAAAAAAGAATGGTTAAAAACCATATCTACTATTAATGCAGAAAAAAATGATGATGAATTATTAGATAAACTCATAATTGCTTTTAAAAAAAATATACTAAAAGAAAAACTAATGGATCTAGGTCCAACCTCAAAACTCATCTCTGAAATCGTAAAATCCATGGAAACAGCTTTAAAAAGTGATGAGGAATTTGATAAAGAATTAAAACGCTTAGAATACCGTTTACCAATGTTTTCAGAAGAACTAAAACAAAGACACCAAGATATTTTAAAAGATATTACCAAACTTAGTAAAGAAGAAATTGCCGAACGCGCCCTAGAAACTACCATGGTAAGCACTTATATGGAGATAAAAAAACTCATTCAAACCAAAGAAGCTAGCCAAAATTCTTTTGATTTAGAAAAAGATCAATTAAAAGAAATTCTAGAGCAAATCAAACGTGGTAAAAAAATATCTGATGAGGCTAAAACTAGAATGGCAAAATCAAATTTACGCTTAGTTGTAAGTATTGCTAAAAGATATACTAACCGCGGATTACCATTTTTAGATTTAATCCAAGAAGGTAACATAGGTTTAATGAAGGCAGTAGATAAATTTGAATATAAACGCGGTTATAAGTTTTCAACCTATGCAACTTGGTGGATTAGACAAGCTATTTCAAGAGCAATTGCTGATCAAGCAAGAACAATTAGAATTCCTATCCACATGATAGAAACCATCAATCAAATCAATAAAATCATTCGTGAATATTTACAAAAAGAAGGTAAAGAGCCTGATGTAAGCATTATTGCTAAAGAAGTAGGACTGAGCGTAGATAAAGTAAAACAAGTGATTAAAATCACTAAAGAGCCAATTTCTCTAGAAGCACCTATTAGCAATGAAGATGATGGTAAATTTGGAGATTTTGTAGAAGATAGAACTTCAATTTCTCCTATGGATCACATCTTAAAAGATGATTTAAAAGAGCAAATTGATGAAGTTTTAGATCAGCTTAATGATAGAGAAAAAGCTGTTATTAGAATGCGTTTTGGTCTGATGGATGATGAGAGTGATAGAACCTTAGAAGAAATCGGTAAAGAATTAAATGTTACAAGAGAAAGAGTGAGACAAATAGAAAGCTCAGCTATAAAAAAACTCAAACATCCAAAAGTTGGTAGAAAACTTAAAAATTACATAGAAGGTTGGAAATAATCCTTGCTAAAAAGCAAGGATTAGCTATCCCTAAAAAGCTTCGTTGCTAAGTGTGTTGCTCTGCTATGATCGGTATCTTTTTTCAAGGTATTAAAAATTCTACTAATATATTCTTCTAAGATTTGCTGAGAATTATTAATTTTTTCTGCCTCATTTAAAGCAATCTTACGATATCTTCCTTCGCTATCTAACTCATAAGCTAAATCATTATCGCTTAATTGTAGTTTTAAAATTTGAGCTAATTTTGCACGTGAATGCTCATCAAAAATAGGAGTCATTAATTCTAGTCTTCTTTCTAAATTTCTTGGCATCCAATCAGCACTTGAAATAAAATAATTTGGCTCGGTGTGTTTGAAGTATAAAATTCTAGCATGCTCTAAATATTTTCCCACTATACTTCTAACTTTTATATTTTCACTATACCCTTTTACTCCAGGTCTTAAACAACAAATTCCTCGCACAATAAGATCTATTCTAACACCTTTATTTGAAGCCTCATATAAAGCCTTAATCACATCACCATCTACTAAAGCATTCATTTTAGCTATAATTACTCCATCTTTTCCATGACTTGCTTCAGTAGCTATCATATCTAAAATTCTTTCTTTGATTTGCTTTGGACTCATTGATAAAGTCTTTAAACGACGACTTTTGCTATATCCTGAAAGTATATGAAAAAAGGTCGTGGTATCTTGAGAATATTCTTCTTTAGAAGTAAAATAACTTACATCAGTATAAATTTTAGCTGAACTTGCATTATAATTACCCGTACTTAAGTGGTTATAAATTTTTAATTTTTCCCCTTCTTTTCTAATCACTTGAGCCACTTTTGCATGCACTTTAAAACCTGTAATTCCATATATTACATGAGCCCCTGCATTTTCTAATGATTTTGCCCAATGTAAGTTATTTTCCTCATCAAAACGCGCCTTTAACTCTACCATTACAGTCACTTGCTTGCCATCACTTGCTGCATCAATTAAAGCTTGGACTATATTTGAATTTTTCTCTACCCTATAAAGAGTCATTCTTATAGACACAACCTTAGGATCTTTGCTTGCCTCTTTGATAAACTGATACACAGGCTCAAAACTTTCATAAGGCTGTATAGCTAATATATCTTGTTTATCTATTGCACTAAAAATGGATACATTATCTCCAAAAGGTGGTAAAATTTTTGGTGTATACATAGGATTTAACAAATGCGTAAATTCTTTATTAGAAATGATTTGCCACAATGATGGCAAATTTAAAAGTATACTGTATTCATAAATGTCTTTATGAAAAATATTCATATGAGAGCTTAAAAATTCAATCAACTGCTCATCTGCACCCTTTTCTATTTGCAAGCGTATAAAAGCACCTTTTCTACGAAGTTTTAAACCCTGCTCTAAAATCAACATAAAATCATCAGCTTCTTCTTCTTCTATCTCCATATCTGCATTTCTAGTTACTCTAAAAGCAGCAGATGATAAAAGTTTATAACCAGGAAAAATATGCTCAGTATGATGACGCACTATGCTTTCTATAGGCACATAAATATTCGAACTTACTTGGTAAAATCTTGGTAAAACCCTAGGTATACGTATCATGCCAAATTTTAAAAGTTCAGGATGCATAGGATCACAAAGCTTTACCGCCAAAGAAAACGAAAGATTATTTAAATGCGGAAAAGGATGAGTTGCATCAACTGCAATAGGCACTATCACAGGAAAAATGTTAGAAAAAAAATGCTCATTACATTGCTGTTTTAAATCCTCATCAAGTTCTTCATATGAGCGAATAAATAAATTTTCTTTTTCTAAATCTTGGGTAATTTTAGTAAAGTATTGCTCTACTACATATTTTTCTTCATGTAAATAATTTCTAATGGCTTTAAGCTGTGCAAGTGGCGTCATTTCATCATTACTTGCTGTGCTTATCCCTGCTACAAAAAGCTGTTTTAATCCTGCCACTCTTATCATATAAAACTCATCTAAATTTGTACAATATATAGCAATAAATTTAAGTTTTTCAAGTAAGGGAAGATCTTTAGAACATTGATCCAAAACACGGGAATTAAATCCAAGCCAAGAAAGCTCTCTATTAATATACATTGATGGTTGAATTTGCATAATACACCTACCTTATTTTCTAGTATTTAATATTTTAGTATTTCTTTTATTAAAATTTATTTTATTTTTATAATAGTAAATAAAATCATATAAAAAAATAATACTTTTTTTCTCTTATTAAAAAAATAATTAATAATTAATAAATATATATTTACTTTTAAAAATTTATAGTGTTATATAATTGCACACAAGTTCTTGTAACTTAAACTTCATTCAAAGGAGAGACTTTGAAAAAAGCAAACTCAAAACTTTTTGCTGTTTTCCTCTTCTTACTTGTAATTTTAGCAGGTGTGGGAATGTATACTTTCCATAATGCTAAAGGCACTTCTTATTTTAGTGATGCCAGTGAAAGCTGTAATAATTGTCACATTATGAACGAAGTTTATAATGATTATTTAAAAGCTTCACACTCTAAAGAAGTTGATGGTAAACCAAGAGCAACCTGTAATGATTGCCATTTGCCACATAGCTTTTTTGAAAAATGGATTGCTAAAGCTCAAAGTGGCTTAGGACATGCTTATGCATTTACTTTCAAACTTGATTCTTTGCCTACGCATTTGAGTGCAAATGCAAAAAGTAAAGAAATAGTCCAAAATAACTGTATAGAATGTCACAAAGAAATTGCGAGTAACACTATCAACCCTACTCTAGATCCACATAAAGATAATGCTTTAAGTTGTGTGTCTTGTCATCAAGGTGTTGGCCATAAGAGAGGATTTTAAATGAAAGGAGTATTTAATGAATAACAAAGGCATTTTATATAGTGCTATTAGTGCTACTATAGTAGCTATTGCAGGCGTATTGTGGTTAAATCAAGATATCACAGCCAAAACAAACGATTCAGTAGGTGGGATCATCTCTCAAGAAATCGTAAAACTTGGTGATGAAAATCCTACTTTTGATTATTGGGGAAAGAATTTTCCTGATTATTTAGATATGCACACAACAGTGGAAAAACAAGCACCTAATGCAACAGAATTTGGCGGGAATTTAGCTTATTCAAAACTAATTCGCTATCCACAATTAACTGTTCTTTGGGCGGGTTATCCATTCAGTATTGATGCCAATGAAGAAAGAGGTCACTTTTGGGTTCAAGTAGATCAAATGGATACAGCTAGAAACAATAAAGATTTCTTGAACGCACACGGTTTTGCAGGATTTGGTGGCCAACCAACAGCTTGTATGAATTGTCATAGCGGATGGACCCCTTGGCTTTTAAACAACACTGCAAAAGGTGATTGGGTTGCATTTAACTCTGCAAAATATTGGACTATGATTAAAACAGTTCCTGCAGTAAATGGAGCTAAAGAAAACTCACCTGAGCACAGTGGACCTCATGGTGGAAAAAGAATGGGTGTAACATGTGCAGATTGTCATAATCCAACAGATATGAGTTTAAGACTTACAAGACCAGCTTTAATCAAAGCATTAATTTCAAGAGGTTATGAAGCAGATGAAAAACAAGGAATTAAAGCTTCAAGAAGCGAAATGAGAACCTTAGTATGCTCTCAATGTCACGTTGAATACTACTTCAAACCAACAGGTACCAAAGTAAAAACTATCGGAGAAAGTATAGCTAATGATAGTTCTAAAAAATGGTGGAATGGTACTCAAAAAACTTACGATGAGTTTGATTCTTGGAGAGATGATAATAAGCCAGTTGAAATCGAAGTTGATGGTATAGAACTAGCATTTCCTTGGAGTGAGTGGAAAAAAGGTGAGGCATTTAGAATAGAAATGTTTGATGATTATTATGAAAAAAACAGAGAGAACTTCTCAAGTGATTGGGTTCATAAAATCACCAAAGCGCCTATGCTAAAAATTCAACATCCAGAAAGCGAACTTTATAGTGGTGGAGTACATGCTGCAAATGGTGTAAGTTGTGCAGATTGTCATATGCCTTATATTAGAAAAGGTGCAAAAAAAGTTACTAACCATAACATCACTTCACCTTTAGTTGATATCAACTCAGCTTGTAAAACTTGTCACACTCAAAGCGAAAGCTATTTAGCAAAACAAGTAAAAGACATTCAAAATTCAGTAGCCCATGATTTAAGAACAGCTGAATATTCTTTAGTAAGCTTGATTAAAGATGTAGAAACTATTCGCACAGAGCTTGGAAAAATGCCAAAATTCCAAACTGATGGTAAGGCAGATGATGCTAAAAT
This sequence comes from Campylobacter sp. S4:11, assembly GCF_024723695.1. Taxonomy (NCBI): domain Bacteria; kingdom Pseudomonadati; phylum Campylobacterota; class Epsilonproteobacteria; order Campylobacterales; family Campylobacteraceae; genus Campylobacter; species Campylobacter sp. S4:11. The sequence continues at coordinate 32,639 of NZ_JANQDC010000005.1, forward strand.
TTCAGCTGAATTAAAAGAAGTATTAGAACTTCATAGAAAATCTCAAGTAAGAGCAGACTTTGTAGGTGCTGAAAACTCAACAGGTTTCCATAATCCTAGAGAAGCTTCAAGAATGCTTTTACAATCAGTTGATATGTCAAGACAAGGACAAACTAAATTAGTAGAAATTGCGGCCAAAAATGGCATTAAAGATTTCAAAACTTCAAATTTAGGTTTTGAAGATATTCAAAAATTAAATCCAGGTGAAATTCACTATAAAGTAGATCTAAATGGTAACAAAGCAGGAGATCGCTACTACAAACATCAAGAAGTAAATGGTAATCCACCAGCAAAACTTCTTGAAGATGATAAAAATCTAAAACCTTATAATTATAAAGTAATAGATTAATCAAAATAAACCCTCATAATCGAGGGTTTATTCTTTTATCAAACTTATATCCTCACCTTTTAAAATTTTATTCATGGTGTTCATAGCACACATTTTTCCACACATTGAACAAGAATTAAGTTCTTCAGGCTTTCTTTCATTAAACATTTTCTTAGCCTTTTCTCCATCAATTGCTAATTTAAACATTTTTTCCCAATCAATATCTTGTCTAGCTTTACTCATTGTATCATCTATTTTTCTTTCTTTAGGAAGTTTGGCTATATCTCCTGCATGAGCTGCTATTTTAGTCGCTACTATACCATCTCTTACATCTTCTAAATTTGGAAGTCTTAAATGTTCAGCAGGAGTTACATAACAAAGTATATCAGCACCAGCTGCTGCTGCAACTGCTCCGCCGATTGCCCCACTTATATGATCATATCCTACACCTATATCAGTAATTAATGGTCCTAAAACGTAAAATGGAGCTCCATTGCAAATTCTTTTTTCAAGTTGCATATTGGCTTCTATTTCATTAATAGCCATATGACCAGGTCCTTCTATCATCACTTGCACATCTTGAACCCATGCTCTTTTAGTTAATAACGAAAGTTCAATAAGTTCAGCAATTTGAGCCCCATCACTTGCATCATGAGTGCAACCTGGTCTTAGTGCATCACCCAAAGAAAGTGTCACATCAAATTCTTTACATATAGCAAGCAAATCATCATAATATTCATAGAATGGATTTTCAGCATCATTCATTTGCATCCAAGCATAAAGAACTGAGCCTCCTCTTGAAACTATATTAGTAATCCTATCACACTCTTTAAAAACCCTAACAGCACGAGAATTTATCCCTGCGTGAATTGTCATAAAATCCACTCCACTTTTAGCATGATGATATACTACATCTAAAAAATCTTTTGCCTTAATATCTTTTAAATCTTTCTCTAAAAACCCAACCGCATCATAAACAGGCACAGTGCCTATCATAGCTTTTGAAGTAGCAATTAGCTCATCCCTAAAACGACTAGTTTTACCATAATTACTAAGATCCATAATAGCTTCTATATTAAATTTATGAGCTAACTCCACCTTTTTCATTTCTTCACTATAATCTACACAATCATTTGAAACACCTAAATTAACATTTACCTTTGTTTTAAGTCCATAGCCAATACCATTTGGGTCTAGTGCTTTATGGTTGATATTTGCAGGAATAATGATTTTTCCACATGCTATATTCTCAAGCAAAAAATCTTCACTTACTTGCTCTTTTTGTGCAACAATTTGCATTTGTTTTGTGAAAGTTCCTTCTTTTGCATAAGACATTTGAGTTTTCATTTAAATTTATCCTTAAAATAAAATTTGGATAAATGAAGGGTATGTGAGTAGTTGATAAATTATCCCAACGCTAGCATTATCTAGTTCTGGTGCGGTCTAAGCTTTTAGCTTACTCTCAGCCTGTATCACAAGCTCCCGTCATTTATACAAATGCAGTATAGCGATAAATCTAAAACAAAGTTTATTTTTTAGATTGATTTTTAGCTTGCTTGCTAAAATGTAACAATTCTTCAGTAGTTTTAATGTAAAAAGGAATTTTTTTAAGACAGTATTTTAAAATTTCACTTGCAGCCAAAGCATCACTTAAAGCCCTATGATGCTTACTTTCAATACACAAAAACTCTTTTAGTGCATCAAGGCCATATTTAGGACTTTCAATGCATTTTTTAGCTAAATCAATTGTGCATAACCTTCTATTTAAAAGCACTCCAAAATCATTTTCATACATAGCTTTAGATATAAAATGATAATCAAAACGCACATTGTGTGCTACAAAAATACTATCCTTTAAAAACAATTTAAAATTATTTAGCACAGTTTTTAAAGAAGGAGCATTTTCTACCATATCCAAACTAATCCCTGTTAATTCTGTAATATTTTCAGGTATGCTTTCTACTTTTATAAAACTCTCAAATCTATCAATTTCTTTATAGTTTTGAATTTTCACTGCACCTATTTCTAAAATTTGACCACTTTTTATCCCACCGGTGCTTTCAATATCTACTACACAAAAAATCTCATCTTTTATTTTTGTATTTTTACTTTTTAAACACAAACAATTTTGCGCATTAAGCTCTACCCCTAGCCCTAAAAGTTCAAAAATATATAAATCAAACTCATAATGATTTAATTCTTCTATTTTTGCAAGTTCTTTTAAAACCCAAGGAAAAGGTTTGTTTTCTTTACTTAATTTGATGATTAAATCATCGATTTGTTGTTGGCTCAAAATTCAAGCTTTAAAGAATTGATTGCTGTTTTTTTATCTTGCGAGGAAAAGATATAACTACCTGCGACTAAAATATCAGCTCCTGCTTCATCTAAATCAGGTGCATTTAAGCCATTTACCCCGCCATCAACTTCTATAAAAACTTTAAGATTTTTTTTATCTATCATTTCCCTTAACTGTCGAATTTTATCATACACCAAAGGTAAAAAACTTTGCCCACCAAAGCCTGGATTAACACTCATTAAAAGCACCATATCTACAAATTCTAAAATATACTCTATACTTGAAACCGGAGTATGTGGATTTAAAACAATAGCAGGATGAATGCCGTTTTTTCTTATATACTCACATACCCTAATAGGATGATTTTCAGCTTCCAAATGAAAGCTAATAAATTTTGGCTTTATTGGGATAAATAAATCTACAAAGCTACTAACATTATGCACCATTAAATGCACATCTAGAGGCACTGAAGTAATTTTTGAAATATTTTCAATCACACAAGGACCAAAAGTAAGATTTGGCACAAAATGTCCATCCATCACATCAATATGCAATAAATCAGCCCCTGCTTGCGATACTTCTTTAATCTCATTTTCTAAATTTAAAAAATTTGCAGACAATAAACTTGGTGCTACATACATTTTATATCTCCGATAAAAGTAAAAAATAATTTTATCATACTTATTATCAAATTTTCTTTATGTATTTTTGATAATATTTGATTTTTTTAAGCTTGCTTTAGATATAATGTTAAAAAATATTTTTATTTCATAAGGAAAAATTTATGTCAAGAATTTGCCAAATTACAGGAAAAGGACCTATGGTAGGTAATAATGTTAGTCATGCTAACAATAAAACTAAAAGACGCTTTTTGCCAAATTTAAGAACAGTTCGTATTACTTTAGAAGATGGAACTACTAGAAAAGTTAGAGTTGCTGCTTCAACTTTAAGAACGCTTAAAAAACAAAGCAGTAAATAATCCTTAATATAAACGAGGAATTGTTATGTCTTTTTTGAAGAAGCTACAAAAATTCCTCAATTGGTCTCCTTCCCCAAAACCCTCAATTAGTCTTAATGATGAGCTTTACGAGCAACTTAAATTTTTAAGAATTCCACTTATTGCTGTTGTTGTTATGACGTTAATTGGGGCTTTTGGCTATATGCTCACAAGTAATTACAACCTTAATGATGCTATTTATCAAGCTGGAATGACATTTACTACTTTAGGCTACACTGAAGTAAATCCCATACCAACAGCTGGTAGAATTTTTACAGTTGTGTATGTGTTATTAACCTTTACAATTTTTACATTTTGCATGGGTCTAGTTATAGAAATAGTAAAAAAAGGTGTTTTGTCTAAAATCATCAAGGAAAGAAGAATGCTTCATAAAGTTGCAAGATTAAAAAATCATTTTGTAATATGCTATCATAATGATTTTACTATAGAATTGGCACAGCAATTTAGAGAAAATCATATTCCTTTTGTCGTTGTTGACGAAATTGAAAATTTTAGCGAAATAGCTGAAAAATATAATTATCCTTACTATATAGAAAGCGCACCTCATACAAACACAGCTTTTTTAAAAACTAATCTTTCTAGTGCAAAAGGTATAATAACCCTTAGCAATAACATAGCAGATAATATTGCCATCATTGCTTCAGTAAGATTATTTGAAAAAGAATTACAAAGAATTAATCCTTATTTTATATTAGCTAGTTCAAACAGTGAAGATGAAACAGAAAAACTCAAAAAACTTGGAGCAAACTCAATAGTTTCTGCAACAAAACTAGTTGCACAAAGACTTAGCGCTATGTCAGCAAGACCGGATATGGAAAATTTATTAGAAAACTATCTTTATAAAAAAAATAGTCCTATTGATTTAGAAGAAGTTAAAATTCCTGATGAATCTTGGGTCAGATTTAAAAGATTAAAAGAAATTCACTTAAGAGATATGGCAAATGTAAGCATAGTGGGAATTTTAGAAAATAAAAAATTTACTCCTATGCCAAGAGGTGATACTTTAATAAGTACAGGTGCTAAACTGTTATTAGTAGGGACAGCTGACAGTATAAAAATAGCTAAAAAAATTATTAAAAACAAACAAAAACCAGATGAGTTAAAATATATTTAACTTATTTTAAGTTATAATCAAACATCAATTAAAAAGGAGGCTTAAATGCTACATGAATTTAGAGATTTAATTACCGAATTAAAAGGTAAAGATATGCACTTTGACAAACTATTTGAAGAGCATAATGCGCTTGATCATAAAATCAAAGATGCAGAAGAAGGTAGAATTCATCTAGATAGTTTAGAAATTGCAAACTTAAAAAAGGAAAAATTAAGATTAAAAGATGAATTAAATATTTATCTATCAAACTACAAAAAATAATTTTTCTCTAATTATATTTTAGGTTATTTCTAAGGATTAAATATGTTTGGTAAAAATAATCAAAGCAAAAATTGCGAAGAACTACAAAATAAAATCAAAGAACTAGAAGAAGAAAATCAAAAACTTCTTTTAGAAAAGCAAGAATTGATTGAAAACTATGAAAAAAAATTACAAGATAATTGTGGCAAAACTGAATTAGAAACTCATCTTTTAGAAATGCTCTTAAATGGTGTTTTAAAAGGTATATCAAATGTCCAAGGTGATATGCAGGAAAATGTTAATAAAGCTGAGATGATTTCACAATACTCTGATTCTTCTTTGGCGGATATGCAAGAACTAAACTCTATCACACACTCTATCATATCTTCACTTCAGAGCATTATTGAATCGGCTAATCGCTCAAGAGATACAGCAGGAAATTTACATCGTAGCGTAGATGAGATTACTAATGTTATTAACTTAATCAAAGACGTATCTGATCAAACTAATCTATTAGCACTAAATGCTGCTATTGAAGCTGCACGTGCAGGTGAACATGGAAGAGGTTTTGCTGTAGTTGCAGATGAAGTAAGAAAACTTGCCGAAAAAACACAAAAAGCAACATCAGAAGTAGAATTAAACATTAATCTACTCAAACAAAATGCGGATGAAATGTATGGACAAAGCGAACAAGTAGAAAAGGTTTCATTAGAATCAAATGAGCATATAGTGCAATTTTCTAGCAAATTTACTCAGCTTATTTCAAATGCAAATTCAACTAGCTCACATGCTAAACGCATTGCTTCTGAAATTTTTGTTTCTTTAGCTAAACTAGATCACGTTGCTTTTAAACTCAACGGCTACAATGAAATTATTCATGCTTCTGGTAAAACTTTATCTGATCATTTAAGTTGTAGACTTGCAAAATGGATTGCAGGAGTTGGTAAAGAAAGATTTTCTAGCGGAAGAGCTTTTGGCAAACTTAACTTACCACATCAAAAGGTTCACGAAAATATAAACCATGCTATAGCCTTAGCTCATGGTGAAGATACCAATAACAATCTAGTTCAAAATCAAATTCTAGATAAATGCTCTAACGCAGAAAAAGCTTCAGAAGAACTATTTGTAATTTTCCAAGAAATGCTTAATGAAAAAGATCCAAACATTGAAAATAAAGATGAAAAATAGAAGGTAAGATTTATTTCTTACCTTTAAACCATAAATAAGCATATTCAAGCAAAGGAGTCTTAATAGGATTTTCTTTTGAAAATTGCTCAAAGTCTTTTCTTTTTATCCACACTGCTTGAATATCTTCTCCATCAATTCCACCACCATGGCCAATTTTATCATCTTCATTAATTTCAGCATAGAATAAAAACTGTCTGCTTACACCTGAACCAAAACCTGTATAAAATTCCCCTATTTTTTCTACATGTTTAGGCGCATAACCTAATTCTTCAATACATTCTTCTTGAGCTATTTCCTCAAAACTTAAATTTTTATCAACAAGTCCTGAGCAAAGTTCTATACTAAAACCCATCTCAGCAATTTGCAAACAATTACGTTTTTGATAATCCCACAAAGGAATTCGAAATTGTTTTACAAAAACAAAAGAATCTTTTTGAGTATGATATAAAAAAACAGAAACACTATCCATTGCTTCTATAAAATCCCAAGTGTATTTTTTGTTATCTTTACCTATATAAGTATATCTTTTGGGTTTAATATATTTTGAGTTGGAAAATTGTTCTTCTTGTAAATTTTTCACTTTATGATACCTTTTTGCAATTAAATTCTTTTTAAAATTTCTTCAGCTAACGCATTAGCTCTTTTGTCTAAAAACAAATTATAGTCTACAAAATCATCGTGTATAATAAAATGAGATTTTAATGCCTCATCGATATTACTATTTTCTTTTTCAAAATATTTTATATACTCTTGAGGATTTCTATCCCTTATAATTCTTTTATTTAAATAATCATCCACTAGTGTTATGTTAGCTAATGCATTTGCATTATCGGTGTTGTTTATTCTTTTCAAATATGCTTTTGGAAAAAAATGATGATAATTTTTAGAAGAAGCTATACTGAGATAAGAATTATCTAATCTTACTTTTGAATTGTCGCTAAATTTTTTAGGTTCATTATAAGCTAATATACAAAGAACTGCTTTATCAAAAGCATTTGATGATGAAAAATCTTCTTTTAAAAGTTCAATAAAATAATCTTTTTGTTTGTTTTGCAATGGTAATTCTTTATCAAAATTTACATTTATATTGTTTTTGATATTTTCAATTATTTTTATATCAGAATTTAATTTACTTTCAACAGAAGAAGAAAACCTCCAACTAATTGCACATCTAAAAAAATATCTTTCAATTTGTTTTAATTGAGTATTAGTTGGAGGTTTAAAATCATTAATTCTATAAAAATAAGCAATTGGAACTATTAAAACATAATAAGGTAAAAGTTTTGATACTTCTATTTTAAAATAATCTCTTATTTTATCAATCGCTAATTTTAATGCCTTAATTGTATTATCCCATTCATCTATAAATTGATTTTTATTTATAGATAAAATTGCACTTGTTTTAGAATTTTTTATCAAATTTAAAGATAATAATTGTAAAATAATAGTTTTATTTTCGGCTATTGTTTCATATGCACTAATTTCTAATTCTCTTATGAGGTTATTATAACTATCTTCTAAATCAAATTTTTTATTTTCATCATAGACTTTAGCATTCATTATTTCAAATAATGTTAAATCTTTTCCCGTTGTATTAATTCTTGTAAAAATTTCAGTTATTCTTTCTATAGAAGTATCATCAATCTCTATAGTTGAAAATTCATACGATTTTATCCAATCTCTTATTTTTTCTATTTTGTGTATTTTATCTAAGTCTTTATTAAAATTATTTACCAAATCCACAATAGAAGCATTCATTAAATCATAAAAACTTATATAATTTCCCTTGCCTTTTTCTATACTGCAAATTTCTTCATTTGTTTCAAGTTTATCTAAATTAATATAGAGTTCTTTGTAATCTTCTTTTTCTATTTGAACGCCATTTATGGCAAGATATAACGAAGTCATTCTTTGTTGGCCATCTAAAACATATAAAACAAAATCACCTTCTTTTATATCATTTAGAAAATAATTACCAATTTTTTTTAATGATCTTAATCTTTCTTTGGTTTTCCACAAAATAAAACTTCCTATAGGAAATCCCTTGATTAAGCTATCAATCAATTTAGCAACCTGCTCTTTTTTCCATACAAAATCCCTTTGAAATTTTGGAATTTGATAAAAACCTTCATTTATATTTCTAATTATATCTTCATACTTTCTTGTAATAGGTTTTGGTTGAATAAGCATTTTAACCTCAGAGATAATACAAATAGAGCAAGGAAAATCCTTGCTTTTAAAAAATTAAGAATGGGTTACATCATACCGCCCATGCCTCCCATACCGCCCATGCCACTCATATCAGGCATAGCAGGTTTGTCTTCTTTAATTTCACTAATTGTAGCTTCAGTTGTTAAAAGCATGCTAGCCACTGAAACTGCATTAAGTAAAGCCACTCTTTCTACTTTAACAGGATCGATAATACCGCTTTCAAGCATATTTACATATTCACCTTTTGCAGCATCAAAACCAGTATTTTCTTCTTTACTATTTTCTACTGTATTTACAACTACACCAGCATCAAATCCAGCATTTTCAGCAATTTGTCTTAAAGGTGCTCTTAAAGCTCTTTCTACAATAGCTGCACCAATAGCTTCATCTCCTTGTAAATTCAAGCTGATTTTTGATTTTGCTTTAATTAATGCAGCACCGCCACCTATTACTATACCTTCTTCAACAGCAGCCTTTGTAGCGCTTAATGCATCATCAACTCTATCTTTTTTCTCTTTCATTTCAGTTTCAGTAGCTGCACCAACTTTAATTACCGCTACACCACCGCTTAATTTAGCTAATCTTTCTTGTAGTTTTTCTCTATCATAATCTGAGCTTGTTTCAGCAATTTGAGCTTTTATTTGGTTAATTCTTGCATCAATATTTGCTTTTTCACCTGCTCCATTTACAATAGTTGTATTGTCTTTATCAATAATCACGCTTGAAGCTTGACCTAAATCTTGGATACTAGCGCTTTCTAAAGTTCTTCCAAGCTCTTCAGAAATCACTTCACCGCCTGTTAAAATAGCAATATCTTCAAGCATAGCTTTTCTTCTATCACCAAATCCAGGAGCTTTAACTGCTGAAATATTTAAAACACCTCTTAATTTATTTACAACTAAAGTTGCTAAAGCTTCACCTTCAATGTCTTCAGCTATAATCAAAAGTGGTTTTCCTGTTTTTTGAATTTGTTCTAAAATTGGTAATAAATCTTTTAAGTTAGCAATTTTTTTATCAAATAACAAAATAAATGGATTTTGCAATTCAGCTGTCATTTTTTCAGTATTTGTAATGAAATATGGACTTAAATAACCTCTATCAAATTGCATACCTTCAACTACATTTAATTCATCATTAATTGATTTTGCTTCTTCAACAGTGATAACACCATCTTTTCCAACTTTTTCCATAGCATCGGCAATTAAATTTCCGATTTTCTCATCTGAATTTGCAGAAATTGTTGCAACTTGAGCAATTTCTTTTTTATCTTTAACTTCACGAGAAAGTTTTTTAAGTTCAGCTACTATAGCTTCGCAAGCTTTATCCATACCGCGTTTTACTTCGATAGGATTAGCACCTGCTGTGATATTTCTTAAACCTTCTTTGAAAATCGCATGCGCTAAAACTGTTGCTGTTGTTGTTCCATCACCTGCTTGATCAGCTGTTTTGCTAGCTACTTCTCTAACTAAAGAAGCACCCATATTTTCTAAAGAATCTTTTAATTCTACTTCTTTAGCTACACTCACACCATCTTTTGTGATAGTAGGAGCACCAAAACTTTTTTGGATTAATACATTACGACCACGTGGCCCCATAGTAACTTTTACTGCATCATTAAGTTTTTTAACGCCTTCATAAAGTTTATTTCTTGCTTCATCTGAAAAAAATATTTCTTTTGCCATTTTTTATCCTTTTTTATTTAATAATCCCTAAAACATCTTCAACATTAAGAACTAAATACTCTTCATTGTCAAGTTTTATTTCAGTTCCACCGTATTTTGCAAACATTACTTTATCATTTACTTTAACATCTTCTATTTCTTTGCTTACTGCAACAACTTCACCATTTAATGGTTTTTCTTTAGCATTATCTGGTATAATAATCCCAGAAGCAGTAGTTTTCATTTCTTCTAAGCGTTTTACCAAAATACGCTTTCCTAGAGGTTGAAAATTCATTTTTTATCCTTTCTAAAATGTGCTATTTTTAGCACTCTTTGTTTTTGAGTGATAGAATTATACATTAAAGAAAGTTAATTGTCAATAAATTAAGTAAAATATATCATATAAGTTTAGTCTATTACACTAAATTTATATGATATATCATTATAAAGGTTTCTTATGAAAAAAATTCTTTACATTCTTTTAGGTATAGTATGTGTAGTATTGCTAACCATATATACATTATTATTTACAAGTATGGGTAATGCTTTTTTAAAACCAAGAATCGAAACGATTATTGCTCAAAAAAGCGGTATGAATGTTAAATTTGAAAATTTTAAAATTAGTTTTTCACAACTTGACATTAAAGCAAATATTGATGATAAATTTTTTGCTAATATAGAAGGTGGTATATCACCTTTAAGACTAGGGTTTGATTTAAACTATCTTTTAGGACTCAAACAAAATTATATTCAAAATCTTGGCTTAAAAAGCGATAAAGATTTTACATTCAAGGGTAATGTTGTAGGTAAAAGTAGTGATTTTTTAGTAAAAGGAAATGGATTTTTGTTTGATTCTAATCTTAGTTTAGATGCAAAAATCGTTGATTTTTCCCCTATAAATCTTGAATTTATTGGAAAAAATATAGATTTAGCTCAAATTTTAGATTTTGCTAATCTACCAAGATACGCTCAAGGAAAAATTAGTATTATAAGCGATATACAAGCTAAAGATTTAAAACCAAATGGTAATGCTTTGATTAATTTTTACACAAGTTCTATCAACAATACACTAATCGAAAAAGATTTTAATCTAAGCTTGCCAAAACAAAGTTATATAAAAGGTGAGATAAGATCTTTAATCCAAAACAATGAAGTTATTTCTAAAAGTGAAATTTTAAGCAACTTCTTCAAACTTTATACACAAAAAAGTATTTATGATATAACAAAACAAAGCTTAACTAGTGATTTTGATATCAAAATAGATGATTTTAATCAATTTTCATCTCTAGCCAAAATGAAACTCCAAGGTAAAAGTCAAATTCAAGGTAATTTACTTTTTGCAAATAATCAATTGCAAAAATTAGATGCTAACTTACTTGGATTTGGTGGTAGCTTAAAAGCTGTTTTAGAAAATAATAATCTTAATATCAATACAACTAATATAGAAGTAGCAGAGCTTTTAAAGACTATCTCTATGCCTGCTTTTATTAATTCTAAATTAGTTTTAGATTTAAAAGCACAAGGGTTTGATTTTAAAAATTTCAATCTAAATACTAGGTTAAATAATGCAAATATAAATGTTATAGAATTTAAAAAACTAAGTAATCTTGATTTTCCAAAAACAACTTTTAACTTACAAGCTAAAGCAAATGCGAAAAATTCTTTAATTGATTATGAAGCTTTGCTTGATTCAAACATAGCAAAAATACCTCAACTAAAAGGCTCATATAATCTTACAAACAAAGATTTAAATGCACAAATTAGTGCTTTTGTAGACAATCTTAACAAATTAAAACCTTTAATCAAACAAGATCTCAATGGGCCTTTAAATTTAGATGCCAAAGTTGATCTCAAGGCAAATCAAATTCAAAATCTTGATGCAAATATTAAAATCATGCAAGGGCTTATCAATGCAAAATCTAATGGAAAAAGTTTACAAGCAAAGGTTGATAATATAAAATTAGAACAACTTTTTCCTTTGATAGGACAAAAAGTTTTAGCTTATGGAGATGTAAATGCAGATATTGACTTAAAATCACTTGATTTTAGCAATATTAATGGTGATTTTAAAGCAATTATTAATTCTTCTTTTAATGAGGTAGAATTATCTAAGCTTTTAGAGAAAAAATTTCCAAAGAATACTTCAGCAAAAATCAATCTTGATGGAAAAATTTCTAAATCAATCATTGATTTTAATGCTAAAGCTCTAAGCTCATTTGCGAATATTAATTCATTAAAAGGTAAATTTGATCTTAATCAAATGGCTCTAGCAAGCACTTATAATATATCATTGCAAGATTTTTCTAAGCTAGGATTTTTAGTTGATAGAAACTTAAAAGGCAAAGCTGATTTTGAAGGAAAATTTGATTTTAAAAACGCTTTAATAGATGCAAGCATTAATAGTAAAAATATATTCAATGGTTCATTAGATGCCACTTTAAAAAATAATATTTTTAACGCTAAAATGCAAAATACCGATCTTTCAAATTTAGCTCAAAGTTTAGATTTACCTGATTATTACCAAGCAAAATCAAATTTAAGCATTGATTATAATCTTTTAAAAGAAAGCGGTGTAGTGTTAATAAACTTAGCCGATGGACAACTTAAGAAAAACCTCATCACAAGTGCCTTAATGCTACTTTTACAAAAGGATATTACTCAAGATGTATATCGCAATGGTGAAGCCAAAATAAATATCGATAAAAATCTCATAGATTTAAATTTAAACCTAATAGCTGATAGAAGCAATATAAATATTAGCAAAGGTAAGGTTGATACAAAAAGCACTAAATTAAACATTCCTTTTAATATCGTCATTGATAGAGCAAATTTCAAAGGAATTATAAAAGGAACAACACAAAATCCTAAAGTAAGTCTTGATACAAAAAGTGTGGTAAATTCTATTGTTAATACAATAGGTGGTAATGCTAGTGATGGCGCTAAAAATACAGGTAAAAAAGTAGATCAAGCAATAGATAAAATCTTTAACAAACTCTTCTAATACATCTAGCCTTAAAAAAGGCTAGATTTTTTAAAATAAACCAAATTTACCATCTTTTTTCTTATATAGCACCCTCATTTTTGCATCTATATCATTAAAAACTAAAAATATATCTTTACTTGCTTTTAATTTTTCCAATGCTTCTTCAATTTCTAAAGGTTTATATAGCTCAAGTTCTGTTGGAACTATCTCATCTTCCTCGATCACGCTTGGTAATACTAAATTTTCTTTTATCTCATCTTGATGCTTATGGGTGATATTTTTATCATGTAATCTTCTTAAAACCTTAGAAATTCTATCGATAGCTAAATCTATAGCAGCATATAAATCTTTATCTTTTTGTTTAACCACCACTGTATTAATGCCAGCCAGATTAATGCTAAATTCAGCCCAAAACCCTTTCTTTCCATGCCTTTCATCAGCACTTATAACGCAACGCGCAGAAATCACATCTAAGCCATATTTACTTAAAGTATCAAAGCTTTTTTCCACATACTCTTTTATAGACTCTGTTAGTTCAAATTGCTTTCCAACTATACTTGTATTCATTACTTCTCCTTTTTATGAAGTTAAATACATTATAGCACTTTAATCGTAAAAAATTAACTTTTTAAATGAAAAATAAATTTAAAATTTTAAAGGGTCTAAAATAGGCACACCATCTACTGAAAGTTTTTTACCTTGAAAATATATTTTACAAAAAGAAACAATTAAGGCATGAAAAATTTGATAAAGCTCGTATAATTTACATTCTTTTTTTAGCAAAACACACAATTCCTGCTGATTCTTAGCTATGTCTTTTTTAAAAAAATCTGCCAATTCATCATAACTTTGACACTCATAGCCTAAATAATTAGCTATTTTTGCACTATAAGTATCAACTACCAAAACTTCTTTTTTACATATATAATTTAAAATTCCATCTGCACTTTCTTGACCCAAGCCTTTAATACCTAAAAGCCATTCTCTATCTACTTCTTCTTTAAAAAGTTCAAAAGAATTAAAATCTTGAAAATATTTTTGAGTAAAATTTTTAATATATTTTGCTTTGGTATTATAAAATCCACTTGGCTTTATTAAAAGCGCTAAATCTTGAGTGTTTAAATTTGATAAATCTTCTATCTTGGTAATATTTGCTTGTTTTAAATTTGTCAAAGCTTTTAACACATTTTTCCAGTTTGTATTTTGAGTTAAAACCACAGAAATTAAAATTTCAAACTCACTTAAAGTATTATTTTCTAGCCACTCAAAATCTTTATAGTCAATATTTGCATTAATTAAAGCTTTAAAAATTTCATATCCACTCATGCTTTTTCACTCTTTCTTAAATGCATCAAAATAGCCTCAATCACATCATCATCATCTTTACTTTTTGCCTTAATGACTTCCTTGTTCTCATCATCTTTTACAAAACAAATATTTTGCTCATAATTGCTCACTAGTTTATAATGCTTGCTAGCTAAAATTTTTATGATGATTAAATCCAAAAACTGCTTAGTAAAAACATCAGGCCTTCCAAAACGATCATTCATCTCACTTTCTATCTCATAAACTTCATTAACACTCATACACTTACTAAGTCTTCTATAAAGTTCCAATCTCAAACGATCTTCGCTAATATACTCACTATTTAAAAAGGCATTGATATTAAGCTTTAAATCTATTTTTTTCTCTTTAATTTCTTCTTTTTTACTTAGCTTATTAATCTCATCTTCTAACATTTTAAGATACAAACTATAACCAATTTGCTCTATATGCCCACTTTGATCCACGCCTAATAAATTTCCACCCCCACGAATTTCTAAATCATGATAAGCAAGCACGCTTCCTGAGCCTAAATAAGAATTACTCTCTAAGCTCGTAAGTCTTTTTAAAGAATCTTTTGTGATTTTTTCCTTATCTTCAATCAAAAAATAACAATATCCTTGCTTAGCGCTACGCCCTACTCTTCCTCTAAGTTGGTGCAAATCAGCCATACCAAAGCGATCTGAATTTTCTACTATAATAGTATTTGCATTTGCCAAATCAATACCACTTTCAACTATAGAAGTACAAAGCAATAAATCATATTCTTTATTTTCAAATTTAATCATTTCTTCTTCAGTAGTTTTTGCATCAATTTTAGAATGCAAGATTAAAATTTTTAAATTTGGAAACAAATCTAAAAGATATTTTTTACACCCATCAATACTTGCTATATGATTGTGTATATAAAAAATCTGTCCTGCTCTTCTTAATTCTCTTGAAATAGCTTCTTTAATCAAAGCGTCATTACTTTCTCTAACAAAGGTACGCACATCCAAACGATCCTCAGGTGGAGTTTGTAAAACACTATATGACTTTAAAGAGCTAAGAGCTTGATTTAAACTTCTTGGTATAGGCGTTGCCGACATAGATAGAATATGTGAATTTTTACTTAGTTCCTTGAGTTTTTCTTTTTGTTTTACACCAAATTTATGCTCCTCATCTATCACGACTAAACCCAAATTTTCACACTCAACCCCTAAAAGAGAATGCGTTCCAACCACTACACAAGGCTTATTTTCTTTTAAAAATGCCAAAACTTGTTTTTTTTCTTTAGCACTAGTAAAACGATCTAGCTTAAAAACCTCTATATTAAAAGAATCAAATCTTCGTTTTAAGGTTTTAAAATGCTGGGCTGAAAGCAAAGTAGTTGGCACAAAAAATAAAGCCGTATAACCACTTTTCACACAAGTAAATATAGCGTTCATAGCAACTTCTGTTTTACCAAAACCCACATCACCACTTAAAAGCCTATCCATTACCTGCATACTTTTTAAATCCTGAGTAATTTCTTGGCAAACTTGACTTTGATCTTTAGTATAAAAAAATCCGGCCTTATTGATAAATTCATCTTGTAATTCTTGAGAAATTTTTAATTCTTTTGCCTTTATCAAAGCTCTAGCTGCTGCTAAAGAAACTATATTTGAAGCAATGGCAAATAATTTTTCTTTTAATCTTTCTTTGATTTTTAGAAAACTTCCTTTTCCAAGCTTATCAAGTAAAGGCACACCACCACTTGCGCCGATATATTTATCAATCATATATAAATTTTCAACAGGCAATAAAAGCTTGTCATTATTTAAATACCCAAGAGCGACAAATTCTTTTTTTGCTCCTGCTATTGCAATTATCTCAAGACCTAAAAATTTAGCTATACCATAATCTTCATGCACAACAAAATCCCCAACCCTAAGCTCATCTATTACCAAACTTGCTTTTCTAACTCTTTTATTTTTTTCTTTTTTATTTAAAGAGATGATAAGCTCATCTTGAGTGCTTAAATTAATTCTTTCTTGGGATATTTTTAATTTAATATTTGGAAATTCTTGTATATTTAAAGTTTTAAACAAAGCTTCATTTTTAGCTAAAATAGTAATTTTCTTATCTTTATGAAAAGTGAAAAAATCGTGATTGTAAGAGCTTACTAAATCTTTATAAAATTTTGGTTCAGGTAAAATATTTTGATTGATTTTGCTAATATCTTCTTCAAAATCATTTACATCAAATTTTTTTATACTCACAAAATTTAAATCCAAATAATCACAAAAATCATCAATACACCAAAAACCTAAAGAATTAACATCATTAATAATGCTTTGACTTTGAAAATTTTGAATCTTTTCTTGTAAATTTTCATATTGATCTTGATTAAAAGCGCTCAAAAATGGACAAATCTCAATCTTTGAAAGTTCATTTGGGATTGATTTTTGCGTATGAATATCAAAATATCTTATACTTTCTATCTCATCTGAAAAAAGCAAAATTCTAAAAGGTTGCTCTTCATTGATCGCAAAAATATCTATAATATCCCCACGTATTGAAACTTCGCCCTTATCTTGAACTATATCTACAAACTCATACCCACTATGTAAAATTTCTTCTTTAAATTTCTCTAAAGCAAGAAGTGAATTTCTTTTAAGAGTAATGTTTTTTAGATGCTTTTTTCCAGGGAGTTTTTGTAAAATTGTTTTTATAGGGGATATTAAAATTTTATTTTCATCTTCTTTATGATAAGCATTTAATACTTTACATATTTCAAAAAGTTCTTTAGAAAAAGAACGTAAATCGCTACCAAATTCTGCTCTAAAATCAGGTAAAACAAAGGTTTTGAAATTTAAAAATAAGCAAACCTGAGCTAATTCGTCTGCTTCTTTATCATTCTCGCAAATTATTAACTCAGTTTTACTACTTAGTAAATATTCATATAATTTAGCTTGCATTTTCTGAATTTTCTATACTAACATCGATAGTTGCAAGTTCTTCATCTTTTTCAATTATTTTACTACTTCCATTAAATTTTCCACCATTTTCAATACTTAATTGTTTAACTATAATATTACCATTAAGTACACCACCGGATAAAATTTCTAAAGAATCAACTTGCATCTCACCTTCAAAAACTCCATTAATCACTATCTTGCTTGCTTTAACTTGTCCTTTTAAAATACCACTTTTGCCTATCACTATCACATTAGAAGAATTAATCACTCCTGTAATTTCTCCATCTAAATGAAGCATAGAGTCAAAATAAAATTTTCCTTCTATTTTTGCTCCGTTTGAAATGACTGTAGTTTCGGATACTGTAGCAATAGAGCCTTTATTAAAGATTGCCATGGAACCCTCCTTTCTTTTTCAAAAATTTGTTCATAATTTTTTCGGTTTAAATCTATAAAAATTTTAGGATCTAAAAGTTTATTAATAAATCTAACCTCATAATGTAAATGTGGGCCTGTAGAAAGTCCTGTATTTCCTGTATAACCCAATAAATCACCTTTTTTTACAAATTGTCCTGCTTTGACAACATCTTTACGCATCATATGTGCATATACTGTTTTAAAACCAAAATTATGAATTAAAATAACTGAATAACCATAGCCATTATTACTATATGCGGCATATTCAACCACTCCATTTGCCGGTGCATAAATAGGAGTATTTAAAGCTGCTCTTAAATCAATACCTGGATGAAATTCTTTTTTATTCAGTATAGGATGATGACGCCATCCAAAATTACCTGTAACCCCATTATCTTCTATCACATGACCATTTGGAATTTGTGTTAAAAATAAATAAGCTTGATCATTAGTAAGCTTAACTTTTTCTAATCTTTCTGGTATATCTAAGCTCTCATCTTGCTTTAAACCTAAATTTTCTTCAATATCTGCAAGTTGAGTTTGAAGTTCATCATATAAGGCTGTTTTTTCTTCTAAACTTTTTTGCATACTTTCATTTTGAGAAAATAATTTAGTGTTTTTTGAAGATAATGCTTCTTGTTCTTTTAAAAGTTCTGAACGTTTATCTGCTAAATAATTAATATACAAAGCACCCAAAACTATAACAACAAAAACAAAAGAAGTAAAATAAATAATTACTTTTTTTATAATCTGACTTAATAAAAAATGTCTAGAACCATTTACATCTGTGATAGTTAACGTAAATTTATCTTTCATTATAGCCTCTTAAAAAATTTTCTACCAATACAAAAGAACCAAAAACTAAATACAACTCATCTTTTTTTATTTGTTCAAATTTTTGATAAGTAATACCTAATTTTTCTAAATTTTCTAGCAAAACAGAACCTGCCAAAGGTCTGTCATTGCTTTCATACTCATAAATTTCAACTATTTTTATTATAGACTTTAAAGCCCTTAAAATTTTATAAGAATCTTTATCTAAAAAGCAATTATAAACTAAATGAACTTTTTTTTCCTTAAAAATTTCAGCTAAAGCTAAAGCCGCCATTTCATTATGTCCTACATCAACAAAAATATTTTGGCTTACTTGCTCACATCTTCCTTTTAAATCAAGTTTTGGTAAATTATTAATGCTTTGAATTAATTCTTTTTCATTTTTAACACAAATTTTAGAAAAAGCTTCCAAAGCTAAAAAAAGATTATCTTTTAAAAAAGTTGCTAAATTATATTTTTGAATATATTCTTGCACACAAGGATAAACAATTTTGTTTTTATCTAACATACTAATATTTAAACTAGCTTGTTTTAGATTAGCTATTTTTTGAGCTAATTCTAATACTTTTACTTCTTGATTATGGCTAATTAAAACTTTAGCACTCATGGCTTTTAATTTTGTTCTTGCTATTTCTTCTAAATTTTTACCCAATAAGTCTTGATGATCAAAACCTATTTTAGTAAAAACACTAAAATTTATTTCAAAAACGCTTGTAGCATCATATTCCCCACCTACTCCGGCTTCTAAAATCACATAATCACAATCTTTAAAAACAAAAAAAGCTAAAAAAGTAGCATATTCAAAATAGCTGAGTTTTTTCACATCTTCTAAAAAAATACTTTCTAATTCTTCATGTGCTTTTTCTAAAAGTTCATTATTTGCAATTTTACCATTTAGCCAAAATCTTTCATTAAATTCAAAAATATGAGGACTCGTATAATGACCTACTTTATACCCTTGCTCTAAAAGCAAAAGCGCTAAAAATCTACCTGTACTTCCTTTTCCATTAGTGCCAATAATTTGGATATTTTTAGTTTTTGGGATAAATTTTTTATACTTTTCATACATATTAAACATAAAAAACCTACTAATTTTTTGCACATACATAGTTTTTTGTGAGAGTATTTGCTGAAATTTCATAGTAAGCTTTTTTGGATTAATTCTTTTAAAATATCACCCTCTGGAAATTCTTTTTTTTCTATACAAGAAGATGATAAAGCAAGTTTAACTATTTCTTCTTTATAAATAAATTTATAATCATCTATGAGTTTTAAAGCTTGCTCTGTAAAAATTTGCGCACTTTCTAAATTTTTACCTGGAAGTATAACTAAATAAGAACTTTCATCTAAAATCCAAATTTCAGCTGTATTTTTACATAAATCCTTAAGTATTTTTTTAAATTTTTCACTAATAGTCTTAAAACTATCAAGACCATATGTATTAATAATGTGTTCTATATTATTGATTTTAAAAAAACATAATGCATAATTAACAACATAAAGCTTATAATTTTCATCAAGTTTTTTAAGCTCTTGAGCTAAATTCCACTGTTCTCTTTGCTCATCATCACTTGTAGCTTGAATTTGAGTTTTAATTTGAGCTATTTGCTCATTTGCGTATAAAAGCTTATCTTTTAATGTGTCAAAATTAATCTGCACATTACCATTTTCATCTTTAGTTAAAGTATTGATAAATTTCACATCTTCTTGGCTATTATCATAAAGCTTTGACACCATTTCATTTAAGTTTTCCAAATGTTGATTAAAAAAAGAAAGATTTTTTTGTATATAGTATTTATCTATTGCTTCTTTTTTTTGCAACATTAAACAATACTCATGTGCAAATTCTTTTCTGGCAATCAATCTAGGATTATCTTTTAAATTTTGTTTAAATTGTTCCACTTCTTTACTCTCGCCAAATAAAGGCTCCAAAGAAGCTAGTAAAAGTTCAGCTTGCTTTTCATAAGAGCGTTCTTTTAACATAACAATAAGTTTTTCTATTAAAGTATGAAAATCTAAAAATGCCCGAATATTAAATTCTTCTAATTTTTTTAAAAACTCGTGATCTTCATAAGATTTTTCAAGCTCTTTCCATTTGACTCTTAAAAGATATATGGTTTCTAAATCCATAGCTTGAGATAATCTGTGTTGAGTAATTTGTGCAAGCTCTTTAATTTTTTTATCTTTACTAATACTAAGTTGTTGAATAATTAAGCCGAGTAAAGCATAGACATCTTCGTATTTTCTGCTTACTTGCCTATTAAGTCTAGAAACCAAAAACATCAAAAACTCATCAATAGTTCGTATGTTTTTTCTCTTCAGTTCTTGCTTATAAATATCATCTAAAAGATTGGTGTATTTTTCTATTCTTGCTTTATTAAAACTCATAACTCCTGCTTTTTTAGCGCACTCTTCAAACACCTCACTATAATTTTCAGGAGTTGGATGTAATTTACGTTCTTTTAGCTTTATCAATGTTTCTTTTGCAATCTCATTGATATGGCTCGCCATTATTTATAACCCCTAATAGCTATAATAGAAATAAACTCATCAAAAGCTTCACTTGATGCATTTTTAATCGCTTCAAATCTAGCTTGATCACTGATAATAGAATTTGGATTAATATCAAAATTATAACTACCTTTGGTGTTTACAATTTCTTCTTTTCCGCTTTTATAACGCAATATAAATTCTAAATAAAGCTCTGCTTTATAATTAATCACATAACCATTTTGATCGTATACCATAGGAAGAAATTCCAATCTTTTCATCGTGACAACAATGGAACTATCCGCATTATACTCATCTGTGATTTTTCTACCAAGTTTATTTAACATAGCTTCTCTTAAAATATCTGTTATATAAACACTATTTTCAGGATCTTGTTTGCTAATATTGATTTTCAAAAATACATTTTCACCCAAAACTCTGCTTGCCATTTGAGATGATGGGATATACCCGCAAGATATGATAAAAAAAGCAAAAAACAATACTAGATATTTTTTCATTTAACCACCAAATTAACCAATTTTTTATCAACATAAATTTCTTTTACTATAGTTTTACCCTCTAGCCATTTTGCGACATTTTCTTTAGCTAAAGCTAAAATCTCATCTTCTTTGGCTTCTGAATTTATTTCAATCTGAGCTCTTTTTTTACCATTAACACTAATAGCTATATTAAAACTATCTTTTACAAAAACTTCATCTTTTATTTTTAATACTTTAAAATTTTCACATTTAAACAAATACTCACTAAGCTCAAAACAAACATGAGGGATGATAGGCTCTAAAATATTTAAAATAATATAAAAAGCTTCTTTTGAAACTTCTTTATGATTTATAGCATTTAAGGCATTTAAAGCTTCCATACATGCAGCTATTAAGGTATTAAAAGCAAAACTTTCTTCATAAACTTCGAAAGATTTTTTCAAAGCTTCATAAACTTTTAATCTAGCATATTTTTCTTCTTTATTTAGACTTTGATGATTAATTTCTTGCAATTTTCCACATTCTAAACTCATAGCCTTTTCATAAAGCCTATTGATAAATTTAAACGCACCCTCTAGCGCACTATCATTCCATTCAAGTTCTTTAGCAGGTGGTGCAGCAAACAATATAAACAATCTTGCACTATCTGCTCCATATTTTTCTATAATATAATCAGGATCAACTACATTGCCCTTGGATTTACTCATCTTAGCACCATCTTTGGTCACCATTCCTTGGGTTAAAAGTCTATTAAAAGGCTCATCATCTTTTAAATAACCCAAATCCCTAAGTGCTTTTTGAAAAAATCTTGCATAAAGTAAATGTAATATCGCATGCTCAATCCCGCCAATATACTCATCAACATTCATCCAATAATTTACACTCTTTTCATCTACAGCTTTTTCTTGCCATGTTTTATCATCACTTGCAAAACGTGCAAAATACCAAGAACTTTCAAAGAAAGTATCTAAAGTATCACTTTCTTTTTGTGCTTTTTTGCCACATTTTGGACAAACGCATTCTTTCCATGTTTCGTGCTTATCTAGTGGATTTCCTTCTCCATTTATCACCACATCCTCAGGTAAGGTAATAGGTAAATTTTCTATTTTTTGAGGAACTATACCGCAAGAATTACACTTAATCATTGGTATAGGAGCACCCCAATATCTTTGTCTAGAAACACCCCAATCACGAATTTTAAAATTGGTAACCTTTTTACCAATACCCAAAGATTCAATTTTTAAACTAATTTTTTCTCTAGCTTCATTGCATTCTAATTGATCAAATTCTCCACTATTAATCAAAACACCTTCTTTTAAAGTATAGCATTGCGCATCATTTTCATCTTTATAAATTACTTTTTTTATAGCTAAATTATAAGTTTTTGCAAACTCATAATCTCTTTCATCATGAGCAGGTACACTCATAACAGCACCACTACCATAATCACTTAAAACAAAATTAGCTGTCCATAAAGGAATTTTTTCTTTACTTAGTGGATGGATTACATAAAGATTTAAAAAATATCCTTCTTTTGATGCAGCTTGTCTTTGACGTGGTGTTTGATTTTGTATATTTTGAATTTTTATGATAGTATCTTGATCTAGTAATTTTTTATCAATTAATTCATTTACTATTTCATGATCAGGCGCTAAAGCAATGTAAGACACTCCATAAATAGTCTCAGCCCTTGTTGTAAAAACATTGATCTTTTTTGCACTGATTTTATCATTTTCTTCTATATTAAAATCAAAACTAAGTCCCATGCTTTTACCTATCCAATTTTCTTGCATAGTTAGAACTTGACTTGGCCATTTTCCTTCTAATTTTTTAAGATCTTGTAATAATTCATCTGCATAAGCGGTAATTTTTACATAATATCCTGGCATTTTTTTTCTAATGACTTCATGTCCGCAACGCCAACATTTACCATCTTCAACTTGTTCGTTTGCTAAAACTGTTTTGTCATTCTCACACCAATTAACTTCGGCTTCTTTGGTATAAATTAAACCTTTTTCATACATTCTGATGAAAAATTCTTGCTCAAATTTAGTATATAAGGGATCAGAAGTAGCAAGCATTCTTTTTTTAGAAAAAGAAAAACCTAAAGAAGCAAGCTCATTTTGCATATAATCAATATTTTCATAAGTCCATTTTTTAGGATGGATACCATGTTTAATCGCAGCATTTTCAGCAGGCATACCAAAACTGTCAAAACCTATAGGATGCAAGACATTAAAACCTTTTTTTCTATAATACCTAGCCATAGCATCACCTATGCTATAATTTCTCACATGTCCCATATGAATTCTACCGCTTGGATATGGAAACATAGATAAAATGTATTTTTTTGGTAAAGAAAAATCATCTTTTGGTTCAAAATACTCTTTTTCTTGCCAAATCTTTTGCCATTTTTTTTCTATTTTATCTGCTTCGTATGCCATTTTAACTCCTAATTTTCTTCTTGACTTTTTACCGAATCAACTACAACTAAAATCATTGAAAAAATATTAGCTATCAAAGCACCAATTGCTAAAGTATAAACCATAATATTAGCTTCTGGATTAATTTGTATTAAAGCAAAAGCTGGAATTAAATGCAAATCAGCCACTAAAGAACTTGCAAATAATTCAGCTGCTAAGAAATTTCTAACTCCAATTTTCAATAAAGTAGAAATTAAATTCACACAAGCTGCAATAAATAATGCAACTTCATTTTGATCATATAAAAATCCTGCGGTCGTAGTTAAGCTCATTAGAGCAAAAAAGATATAAATAACCTTACCCCAATTCATTTTTACACCGTTCCTTTTTCATACATCGCTCTTAATTTTTCTTTTTCTTGTTTTTTCTTTACTTTTTCTAATTCTTTTTGGCGATACTGCGTAACACTAAATTTAAACCATAAAAGCGCTGGACTTGCTACAAATATAGAACTTGCAGTACCTGCCACAATACCCACTATCATAGTTAGAGCAAAACCTTCTATCATAGATCCACCAAAAAAATAAAGCACTACAACAGTGATTAAGGTTAAACCCGTTGTTAAAGTAGTTCTTGATAAAGTTGCAGAAACTGATTCATTAATAATTAGATCAAGTTTTGAATTTTTACTTGTTTTAACACCTTCTCTAATCCTATCAAAAATAATAATCGTATCATTTAAAGAATATCCAAGCACAGTTAAAACAGCCGCCAAAATATCTAAATTTACATCTATTTCAAATAACGCAATAGCACCTAAAGTAATGACTATATCATGAATTTCACACACAATAGAAGCCATAGCAAAACGCCATTCAAATCTTACTGCCAAATAAATCAAAATAGCAATCAAAGAAATTCCAACCGCCATAAGACCTTTATTACGCAGTTCATCTCCTACTTTTGGACCTACTACATCCACACGGCGCACTTCAAATTTACCTGTATCTTTTAATAAATTTGTAATGCTTACTCCAATGTCATTTCCCAAACTATCACTACTTCCTGAAAAACGAATAATCACTTCATTTGCACTGCCAAATTCAGTAACGCTAGCACCTTTTAAATTTTCATTGATAGCTAAAGCTTTGCGAATTTCAGCCAAGGGTGCTTTTTGCTCGTATTGAAGTTGCACTAAAGTTCCACCGGTAAAATCAATACCAAAATTCAAACCCTTAGTAAAAAGAATAAAAATAGAACCAAAAAATAAAATAAAAGACAAAGAGATGGCTGCAAATCTCATTCTCATAAAATCATAAATATGTTTTTGACTAAAAAATTGCATTAAGGTCTCCTATATCCAAACCATAATCTTGTGTTATTGCTTTTTTCCATACGGTTCATAAACATTTCAAACATACCATGAGTTCCAACAATAGAAGTAATCATCGAAACTAAAATTCCTATGCTTAAAGTCACCGCAAAACCTTTTACCGCACCTGTTCCATAAGCATAAAGTACTACTGAAGTAATAAGCGAAGTAATATTAGAATCTAAAATCGCACTCATTGCATGCTTATAGCCATTTTCAACGCTTTGCCTTATACTAGCACCTTCTCGTAATAATTCTCTAATTCTTTCATTAATAATAACATTAGAATCTACTGCCATACCCACAGTAAGCACAAGTCCTGCCATACCAGGCAAGGTTAAGGTTGCTCCAAACATAGCCATTACAGCAATAATCATTAAAATATTTGCCACTAAAGCAATATTAGCAAAAATTCCTGCTATACCATAATACATCACCATAAATGCAATAACTAATACAGAAGCACCCGCTAGGGCTATCATACTCATTTTAATACTATCAGCACCCAAAGATGGTCCAACACTTCTTTTTTCAAGCATTTTAACCGGTGCTAAAAGCGCCCCACTTCTTAAAGCAATAGCCACATCATGAGCTTCTTCAACAGTAAAGCTACCACTAATTTGACCGCTACCCCCGCCTATTCTTTCATTAATTCTTGGAGCTGAATAAACTTTATTATCCAAAACTATAGCTAGGCGCTTTCCCACATTATTTCCTGTATAGTCTCCAAATTTTTTTGCACCTTCTGAATTTAAGGTAAAATTAATCACAGGAAGATTATTACTTTGCGCAAAACCTACTTTTGCATCTGTTAGCATAGAACCATCAAGAATAGGTATAGATTTTACTAGATATTTAATTTGAGGGTTTTTTGCATCTTCAAAAATCAAATCTCCATATTCAGCAGCTTGGGCTGGAGTAAGATTATTTACCTGATCCATTCTAACATCATCTACTTCCATTAATTGCAAATGTGCAGCTTTTGCAATAAGTTCTCTAGCTCTAGCTTCATCTGCAGCAGTTTTAATGCCTGGAAGTTCGACTAAAATTTTATCCTCACCCGATCTTGCTACATTTGGCTCTGCAAGACCAAATTGATCAAGTCTATTTCTAATAGTTTCTACAGCTTGTAAAATAGCTTGTTCATGAGTTAGTTTGATTTCTTCTTGGGTTAAAGAAAGCGTGTAGTGTAAATTTTCATGTGTGATAGCTAAGCCTTTAATGTCTTTTAATAACAAATCAACCTTAGCTGCATCATTTTCATCTAATAAGCTAAATTCAATACTAGTATCATTTACTTTGATTTTATCAACAATAATGTCTTCTTTATTGATAGAATAACTAAGAGAAGAGGCTATGGATTTAACCTTTGACTTAACCGCCTCTTCTACTTCTACACCTAATAACATATGCAAACCACCTTGCAAATCAAGTCCTAGGTTAATCTTAGCACCACTTTGGGTCTGCATAAAAGAAGGTATGGAAAAAATTAATCCTATAAGAAAAACTACAAAGAAAATAATACTTCTATAAGTAATTTTTCCACTACGCATCAATTTTCTTTGCTATAAAATCTCTAGAAATTTTTACAACTACATTTTCATCATTAAGCTTAACTTTGATAAAATCCTCTTCTGGTTTTACCACCTCGCAAATTATCCCACCATTTGTGATGATTTTATCCCCTTTTTCTAAAGATGAAACCATCAATTTGTGGTCTTTTGCTTGTTTTTGTTGTGGTCTAATAACCAAAAAATAAAAAATCGCAAAAAGCACAATGAGAGGCAACAATGAAGTCCAAATATTTCCGTTTTCTGCCATTTCTTCCCCTTTTTTTAAAATTCATAAATTCTAATTCTACCACTTTTAAAATAATAAAAGCCTTTTTTTCTGCACTTTTATTGTCAAATTTTATTTATTTTTCTTTTTTTGAAAATTTACTTTTTGAATTTATTTCTCCATTTTTAAGTATATATGGTTTGGTTTTATTGCTAAGAAATAAAAGTAAAGTAGGATATTTTTATACTGGATTTTTTGTAGGAATTTTATGGTTTTGGTGGATAGGTTTATCATCAATTTATTTTAATTTAGCTTATTTAATTCCTTTAGAAGTTATCTTAATCGGTATAATTTATGGAATTTTATTCTTAATATGTTTTTTTCTTAAATATGATTTTTTAAGGCTTTGTGGAATTTTTTTACTTAGTTTTATTCATCCTTTTGACTTTGATTGGCTAAATTGGGGTGTTTTAAGTGTATATGGGATCTTTGATGCAAGTTACCAAGGCATTGTAGCTATGTTTTTGATTGCTTATTTTTACTATGAAAAATATATCTCAAGATATTATAAAATAGCAATCATTTCAATCTTTATTCTAATAGGAGCTCAATATAATCAAAAACAATCACAAACACTAAATTTAGACTATAAATTAATCCAAACTAATATCTCTCAAGATCAAAAATTCATACAAGAAAATTTGCAAACTCATTCTAAAGATATATTTTATCAAATCAACAAGGCTATAAAAGAAGGTAAAGAAATGATTGTTTTTCCTGAAACTGCTTTTGCTTTTGCTTTAAATAAAGCACCAAGCTATTTGCAAACTTTAAAAGACTTATCAAAACAAATCATCATCATTACAGGTGCTATTAGTGCTACACCTAATCATCTATATAATAGTACTTATGTATTTGACAATGGCGACATACAAGTTTTTAACAAACACTATCTTGTACCTTTTGGAGAAGAAATTCCTATATTTAAAAACTTTTTTAAAAAATACCTTTTAAACATTGATGAATTTTCAAAAGGAAAGGAGTTAAATCAATACACTCTAAATAATCAACTCATCACTAATGCCATCTGCTTTGAAGCAACTAAAGAAAAACTTTACAAACACTCAAAGATCATCATAGCTATTTCAAACAATGCTTGGTTTAATTTTTCAAGTGAGTATAAATTACAAAATTTTCTAATGCGTTTTTATGCAAATAATTATAATGTAAGCATATATCATGCAGTTAATGGAAAAGAAAACGCAGTAATTAAGCCAAAAGAAATATTGATTTTAAAGATAAAAGAGAGATTTTTAAAGCAAAATGAAGCTTAAAAGCTTCATTTTACAATGCCTTAAATTCATCAAGTGCATCTAATTTCTCCCAAGGATAATCAGCCTGCCCCACTTGACCACGAGCAGCTACATCAGCATACATGAAAGTATCTTTACTTGGTTTATCAAGATTGAATTTATTTTTAATCCAATTTGGAGTTAATGGGAAAGTTTTCATTACAAAATCACTTAAAATATCATCGTTTAATCTTGCATTTGTTCCCATACAATCTACACTTACAGAAGTTGGTTTAGCTACGCCTATAGCATAAGAAAGCTGCACTATGCATTTTTTAGCAAGACCTGCTGCTACGATATTTTTAGCAAGCCATCTTGCAGCATAAAGCCCACTTCTATCAACCTTAGTATAATCTTTAGAAGATTGCGCACCACCCCCTATTGGAGCATAGCCACCAAAGCTATCTACTATAAGTTTTCTTCCTGTTAAACCACTATCATGTAATGAGCTGTGATTTACATATTTTCCCGTTGGGTTGATTAAAATTCTTGTTTTTTCTGGGCAAAAAAGATCTTTTGGTAAATTTGAATCTAAAATCAATTCCATTACCAAAGCTCTTAAATCTTCTATTTTCATACTTTCAACACAAGGAGCTGAAACTACAATAGTATGGATGCTTTGAGGTTTACAATTTTCAAAATTTTCTTTATTTACATAATCAATCGTAACTTGAGTTTTAATATCCACTCCAAGTTTATCAGGATTGTTTTTTGCAAACTCATATACTTTATCACAAAGCATTCTAGCATAAGAAATAGCTGCTGGCATATATTCTTTTGCTTCATTACTAGCAAAACCAAACATTATTCCTTGATCACCTGCTCCAATTTCTCCATCTTCTTGATCAACACCTTGATTAATATCAGGGCTTTGCTCATTTAAAAATACCATTACATCTAAATCATCAGGATGCAAACATTGTTTTTTGCTAAAATGTGGATGGCCATCATAACCAATATCTGCTAAAGCTTTTTTTACAATATTTTCATAATCTTGTTTTTCTAGTTTATGTTTTGATTTAATCTCACCACCAATTACCACTTTATTTCCGGCTACAAAAACCTCACTAGCAACTCTTGAATCTTTATCGTGAGTTAAAAAAGCATCCACTATAGAATCAGCTATAATATCAGCACATTTATCAGGATGTCCTGCACTAACAACTTCAGAGGTAAATAAATACATAATCTATATATTCCTTGCTGTATAATTTTACAATATCTTATCACATACTAGCTTAAAAATCAAAAAGCTTATTTAAGCTTTACTTTGTTAGAATAAATTAAAAATTATCACTACAAAAAAAGGTAAAAAATGAGTTTATTCTCTTGTGCAATCAAACGTTATAAAGATGGAAATCTTATTTTACAAATTTGCATAGGTATTGTTTTAGGAATTTTAGTAGGTGTATTTTCTAAAGATTTAGCTATTTTTGCAAATATTTTTGGTGCTTTATTTACAGGGGCTTTAAAAGCCATAGCTCCGATTTTAGTTTTTATTTTAATCTTAACAACTATTTGCACAAAAGAATTTAACCATGGAAGTAAAAAAATAAAACACATTATTTTCTTGTATATTTTTGGAACTTTTTTAGCTTCTTTAAGCGCGGTTAGTATAAGCTTTGTCTTTCCCGTAGAATTAGTATTAACCGATATTGAAAAAGCTTCCACTACAAGCCCTGCACATATAGGCGAAGTATTTAAAACTTTACTTTTTCAAATCGTAGATAATCCTATCCATGCTTTATCTTCAGGAAATTATTTAAGTATATTAGCTTGGGCTATAGGTGGAGGTTTTGCTCTAAGACATTGTTCTAATGATGCAAAGCAACTTTTTACCGATATCAACGAAGGCGTGTTAAAAATCGTTAAATTTATAGTCAAGCTTGCTCCTTTTGGAATTTTTGGACTTGTAGCAAATTCAGTTGCTCAAACAGGAGCAGCAGGGCTTTTAAGTTATGTTAAATTATTAATAATTTTAGTTTTGACTATGTTTTTTGTAGCTTTTGTAATTAATGCTTTAATTGTCTTTGCTTACACAAAGAAAAATCCTTATCCTTTGATTTTTATTTGCTTAAAACATAGCGCTGTTTTTGCATTTTTTACAAGAAGTTCTGCGGCAAATATTCCTGTAAATATGGCACTTTGCTCTAAATTAAATATCAATAATAATCTATATAGTATCTCCATTCCACTAGGAGCTACGATTAATATGGCAGGAGCAGCTGTAACTATAGCCATATTAAGTCTTGCAGCAGCCCACACAGTAGGCATTGAAATAAATTTTTTACAAGCTATGCTTTTGAGTGTTTTAGCCGCATTTGCAGCTTGTGGAGCTAGTGGGGTTGCTGGAGGTTCACTCTTACTCATACCACTTGCTTGCTCTTTGTTTAATATTGATTATGACATAGCCATGCAAGTAGTTGCGGTTGGTTTTATCATAGGGGTTATTCAAGATAGCGTTGAAACAGCTTTAAATAGCTCAACGGACGTTTTATTTAGCGCTATTTGTTCAGATAATGAGCTTAATTTAAAAATTTAAGGGGGACTTATGAGGCATTTAATTACTACAAAAGATTTTAGCAATGATGAAATCTTGACTTTATTTAAAGAAGCAAAAGAATTCTTAGATGAAAAACCGCGTACATTTTTAGAAGGAAAAAGTGTTACAACAATTTTCTTTGAAAATTCAACACGCACTCAATCAAGCTTTGAAACAGCTGCAAGAAGACTAGGTGCTAAAGTTTTAAAATTAGATGTTTCAAGAAGTAGTTCAAGCAAAGGCGAAACACTTTTTGATACCGCTGCAAATTTAGATGCAATGGCACCAAGTGCTATTGTAGTTAGACACAAAAACTCAGGTGTGCCTCATACTTTAGCAAATTATACTCATTGTCCTATAGTTAATGGAGGTGATGGTAAACACGCTCATCCTACCCAAGCTTTACTCGATCTTTTTACCATAATGGAGCATTTTGATTATAATGTGAAAGGTAAAAAAATAGCAATAGTAGGGGATATTAAAAACTCACGCGTTGCTGCTTCAAATTTAGAATTATTACCTCGTTTTGGTATAGACATTACCTTAGTAGCCCCACCTCATTTTATGCCAAATTACCCTATTAAAAAAACAAATAAACTAAAAGAAGTTATTGATGATGTTGATATCATCATGAGTCTTAGAACACAAACTGAAAGACACAATATTCCAACCTATGCATCACTTAAAGATTATGCAAATGATTTTTGTATTAGTAAAGATTTAATAAAAGATAAAAATCTCATTATCTTACATCCTGGTCCTGTGCATAGAAACATTGATATTAGCGATGAAGTAATGGCTGATAAAAGATGTAAGGTTTTAACTCAAGTTAAAAATGGTGTTGCTATTAGAATGGCTGTATTAAAAAAACTCATTTTAGAAAGCTAAAATCATGCAAAATTGGAACTTAAGTACGTTATTTAAAGATGAGCAAGAATTAAATCTTTTTTTACAAAAAACCCAAGATGAAGCTTGTGAATTTAAAAAACAATATGAAAATAATCTTCATAGTTTAAGCAATGAGCAATTTTTACAAGCTTTAAAAAACTATGAAGAATTAATCTTAAAACTTTCTCATATACTAACCTATGTGTATTTAAATTTTGCTCAAGATACTACCAAGGGTGCTTTTTATGCAAAATATGAAAATTTAAGTAAAAAAATAGAAGAAAATCTTTTATTTTTTGAACTTGAATTTTGCGAGTTAAAAGAAGAAAAAAGTAAAACTTTCATCACATTTTGCAAAGATTATGAGTTTTATTTAAACAATCTTATCAAACACAAAAAACACAATCTTTCTAAAAAAGAAGAAAAAGTTATCCTAGCTCTATCAAGTACAGGTTCAAATGCATTTGCAAGATTATTTGATGAAACCTTTAGTGCTTTAAAATTTAATTTTGAAGGGCAAAAATTAAGCGAGGAAGAAATTCTAAGCAAGCTTTATGATAAAGATAGAAGCATTAGAAAAAAAGCTTCAAAATGCTTTAGTAAAACCTTAAAAAAACAAAACAAGCTTTTAGTGTATATTTTCAATATGATTAAAAGCGAGCTTGCTAGTATTTGCGAGTTAAGATCTTATGAAAACCCTGAAACCCCAAGACATATAAGAAATCAAATTTCTAAAAAAAGTGTTGATGCGCTTATTAATGCTAGCGAGAATAGCTTTGATATTGTTTCTAAATTTTACAATGCAAAGAAAAAAATTCTAGGATATAAAAAGCTAAAAGATTATGATCGTTATGCACCTATTGGAGAGGAAATGCAAGTTGATTTTGATCAAGGAAAGGATATCGTTTTAAAAGCCTTTGAAAAATTTTCTAAAGATTTTTATATGATAGCAAAAGAAGCTTTTGAGAATAATTGGATCGATGTTTACCCTAAAGAATTTAAACAAAGCGGTGCTTTTTCTCACTCAAGCACACCGTTAAGCCATCCTTTCATACTTTTAAACTATACCAACCAAAGACGCGATCTTTTTACCCTAGCTCATGAGCTAGGCCACACTATACATCAAAAACTTTCTTATAAAGTAAATTTTTTAAATCAAGATACACCTCTAACTACAGCAGAAACTGCTTCAGTGTTTGCAGAAATGTTGATTTTTGATTACATTAAAGAAAATTTAGACAAAGAAGAGCTTTTATCTTTATATGCAGCAAAAATTGAAGATATTTTTGCTACTCTTTATAGACAGATTAATTTTACTACTTTTGAACGCAGATTTCATGCTAAAAAAGAAGAACTAAGCTCTCAAGAACTAAGTGAAATTTGGCTTGAAGAATCAAGAAAAATGTTTCAAGATAGCGTAGTTTTAACCAAAAACTATGGCCTTTGGTATTCTTATATACCACATTTTATACACTCTCCATTTTACTGCTATGCTTATGCTTATGCACAACTTTTAGTTTTAGCACTTTATGGTCTATATAAAAGTGGCAAATGTCCTGATTTTACCTCAATTTATATCAAATTTTTAAGTAGCGGGGGAAGTAAAAGTCCAAAAGAACTTGTAGCTATGTTTGGCTTTGATATAGAAAGTGATGAATTTTGGAATATAGGCTTAGAGCAAGTTAGAATACTAGTAAATGAATTTTTAAGGCTAAGCAATGATTGATAAAATTTTAAATAATAGAAATTTTATAAGTTTAATGCAAAAAAGCATTTATGAATGCTTGCAAATTTTAATTCAAGAAGATATTGAGTTTAATATCATTGTAAATACTAAATTTGTTACACTAGAACCTCCTTTGCCACCAGAATTAGATGTAGTGAGTAAAAATCCTTATTGTCTTTTTGCACTTGGCGGTTATACTTTTAAATCTATAGTTTTAACAAATGAGCATATAGAATTTCATGCAGGTTTTGGACCTGATGATTTTGCAACCTTTGTGAAAGTAGATTTGGGAGCAATTACTCAAATTCAAGTTGAAGATAATATCATTTTTGTTAATTTTTCAAACTATTTCAAAAAGCAAAATGATCAAAAATTGAAAGAAAAATCCATGAATGCTTTTTTAAATAATCCTAACAATAAAGATTTATTTAAAAAATGAGTTTTTTTGAAGGTTTAAATGATAGCCAAAAAGAAGCTATCATGCATATTGATGGAGCTATGCTAATACTAGCAGGTGCAGGTAGTGGAAAGACTAAAACCATTACCACTAGACTTGCTTATTTAATTGATTATGTAGGTATTCCTGCGCAAAATACCCTCACGCTAACCTTTACAAATAAAGCTGCTAATGTAATGAAAACAAGAGCCTTAGCACTTTTACAAGATCAAAATTTACACAATCCTCTTTTATGTACTTTTCATAAATTTGGCTTATTATTTTTAAGACTTTATAGCGAAAGAATTAATAGAGCAAATAATTTTGTCATTATCGATACAGATGATAAAAAGAAAATACTAAAAGATTTAGCTAGCGAAAATTTGCAAAGCTCTTTAGCAAGCATAGGTGCTTATATTTCAAATTTTAAAAATCAAAGCAAAAGCGCTCAAGAAATACGCAAAGAATTAGAATTTTTAAAAGATGAAAAAAACAAAAATTACGAAGAAATCATTCATTTATATGAACAATATGAGCATTTTTTAATCCAAAATAATTTCATGGATTTTGATGATTTACTCATGCTAACTAATAAAATTTTAGAAGATGAACAATTTGCACAAGAGCAAAGTCAAAAATATACCTATATAACAGTAGATGAGTATCAAGATACAAATGCCTTACAATATCAAATTCTAAAAAAACTTTGCACGTCTCATGAAAACATTTGCGTGGTGGGTGATGATGATCAAAGTATTTATGGTTGGCGTGGAGCTAAAATAGAAAATATCTTAAATTTCAAAGAACAATTTAGCAATGTAAAATTAGTCAAATTAGAGCAAAACTACCGCTCAACTAGCGCTATTTTGCAAGCTGCAAATGAGCTTATAGAGCATAATAGAAAAAGATTAGGAAAAACTTTGATTTGTACCAAAGATGAGGGCGAAGAAATTACAATTTTACAAAATGATGATGAAAAAATTGAAAGTTTTAAGGTCGCAAGAGAAGTTTCAAAACTTTTAAACTCGGGGATTAATCCTAGTGAAATAGCCATACTTTATAGAGTAAATGCCCTATCTCGTGCTCTTGAAGAAGCTTTTAGCAAAGAAAAAATTCCTTTTAAGTTGCTAAGTGGAATTCGTTTTTATGAAAGAGCTGAAATTAAAGATATTATTTCTTATTTAAGATTGCTTTCAAATTTAAATGATGATTATTCTTTTAAACGCATTATCAATCGCCCTAAAAGAAACTTTGGTAATGCAAGTTTAGAAAAGCTAGAAAATTATGCTAAAGAAAATCATTTGTCTTTATTTGAAAGTCTATGTGCTTTACAAGGAAGTGGATTTTTTAGCAAAAAAACAGACAAAGAATTAGAAAAATTCATACTAAGCATACACAAAATTAAAGAAAAAGATGATTTACTTGCAATGATTTTAGCCTTAGAAGAAGAATTTAAAATCAAAGAATTTTATAAAGATAACCCAGAAAGTGAAGATAAACTTTTAAATATAGATGAACTTTATGCTAACTTAAAAGATAAAATCACTCATGGAAATTATAATGGCTTAGATGATATTTTAAATGAAATTTCTTTACTTAATGAGCAAGATGGACTTGATAAAGAAAGTATTTGTATTATGAGTATTCATGCAAGCAAAGGACTTGAATTTGATTATGTTTTTATCATAGGTTTAGAAGAAGGATTTTTCCCACTCACTAGTGAATCAAGTAATATAGAAGAAGAAAGAAGACTTGCTTATGTAGCAATCACTAGAGCCAAGAAAAAACTTTATTTAAGCTATGCTAATTCTAGATTTTATAAAGGAAGTCGCACAAGATTAGAAAAAAGTAGATTTTTTGGCGAGAGCAATGTAATCAAAAAAGAATTAACACTAGATCATCAAAAAAATTGCTATAAAAAAGGCGATTTAATCAAACATAAAATTTTTGGCATAGGCAGAGTCACTGGGGTAAGTAAAATAGGAGCTGAAGAAAAACTCACGATTAATTTTGGAGGCATAGAAAGAATGATAATGTCAAGTTTTGTGGAAAAAGTGATATGAATAAACTTTTTGTAGCTTACAAACCAAGTGGAATGAGTTCTAATGCTTTTTTAGGTAAACTCAAGAAAAAATATAAAAATAAAAAAGCAGGTTTTTCAGGAACACTTGATCCTTTTGCAAAAGGTGTTTTACTCATAGCCTTTGATCAATACACAAAACTTTTTCGCTTTTTTGATAAAAATCCAAAGGTTTATAAAGCAACACTTTGGCTAGGCGTACATTCACTAAGTCTTGATAATCAAAATATTAAAGAGATCAGTCTTATAAATGCTTTTGATGAGCAAATTTTAGAACAAATTAAAAATGAACTTTTAGGTAAAATCACCTACACCCCACCCGCATTTTGTGCAAAAAAAATAGATGGAGTACGCTCTTATGAGCTTGCAAAAAGAGGTTTTGAAGTCAATTTAAAACCTTGTGTTATGGAAATTTTTTATACTAAAATTTTACACTATAACCACCCCTTTTTAACTATAGAAATAGCAGTTAGTGAGGGTTCTTATATACGCTCTTATTGTGAATTATTTGCTAGAAAACTTGGTATTAAAGCCACGCTAAGCTCATTAGAACGCTTAAGTGAAGGAAAGTTTTTTTATGAGAATGAAAAAGAGTTAAATCCTTTAGCTTATTTAAATCTTAGAAAAAATACGATAAAATACCCCCAAAAATTACACAATGGACAAAAAATATTTTTGGACGATTTGGAAATTCAAGAAGAAGGTAGCTATATTTTAGAAGAAAAAGATTTTTTTTCTATCATTTCTATCCAAGATAATCAAGTGCAATATTATTTAAATAAGGTATTAAAATGTTAATTTTATCAAGAAAAGAAAATGAAAGTATAAAAATCGGAGATGATATAGAAATTAAAGTAGTTCAAACAGGTAAAGGCTATGCCAAAATAGGCATCGAAGCACCAAAGTCTTTAATGATACTACGTAAAGAGCTTATCGAGCAAGTAAAAAGTGAAAATTTACATGCAATTAGCGATGAAACGATAAAACTTGATGATCTGAGTAAAAAGCTTAAAAAATGAAAGCTTACGCAAAAGCTAATATTTTTTTAAAAATCATCGGAATTGATTCAAGATCTTATCATTTATTACAATCACGCTTTATTTTACTAAAAGATATTTTTGATGAATTAAGCTTTAGTGATGAAAAAATAAAAGAAGGATTTGAAATCACTGGAAATTTTACCCAAGATACCATCATACACAAAGCTTATAAAGAATTAGAAAATTTAGGATTTTCTAATGAATTAAATGAATTTTTTAAAGACAAAAGTTTAAAGCTTATCAAAAATATTCCCATAGGTGGAGGCCTTGGTGGAAGTAGCACTGATGCGGTGACATTTTTACTTATGATCAACGAAGCTTTAAATTTAAAACTCAACCAACAACAACTTGAACAAATCTGCCAAAAACTCGGCTCTGATTTAATCTTTTTTTTAAGCGGATATGATAGTGCAAATGTTAGTGGGTGTGGCGAGATTGTAGAATATTTTGAAGATGATTTTAGCCAACTTGATTTTACTTTTCCAGCTATTGAATGCTCAAGTGCAAAAGTATATAAAGCATTTGATGAAAGCTCATATGATTTAACAGCGAATTTAAATTTAGCCAAAACACTTAAAACGCTCAAAACAAATGAAATTTTAGAGTATAAAAATACTGATTTAAACGACTTATTTGCTCCTTGTGTAAAAATTTATCCTAAAATGCAAACTTTTCTTAATGAAGCTTATTTTTTAAGTGGAAGTGGAAGTGGAGTTTTTAAGGCTAAATGATGAAAAAAACTATAGTAAAAAACAAAAAAGCTTTTTTTGATTATGAAATTTTGGAAAAATTTGAAGCAGGTATTGTTTTAAAAGGTTCTGAAGTGGTAGCATTAAGGGCTAGTAGAGCAAATTTGAAAGATTCTTTTGTGCGTATTATCAAAGGTGAAATTTTTTTACTTAATGCTCATATTTCTCATCTTAACACCACACATTCATTTTACAAACACGATGAAAAAGGTGCGCGAAAACTTTTAATGCATAAAAAGCAAATCGATAGGCTTTTTGGTAAAATTAGCACCCAAGGTTTTACTATAGTGCCATTAGAACTTTATTTTAATGAAAAAAATAAAGCAAAAGTCTTAATAGCCTTAGCCAAAGGAAAAAACTTACACGATAAAAGAGAAAGCTTAAAGAAAAAACAAGCAGATCTTGAGGCAAGAGCTGCTATGAAAAATCATTATTAAAAAAAGGATTTTGATGAAAAAATTTGCTTATTTATTTTTTACATTTGCTTTTGCATTTTTAATAAATGCTTGCTCAAGCGAAGAAAAAATCGAAAACGAATTTGCATTTGCTGAGTATAAAATGGGTGATGAAATTCTTTTAAAAAGTGTTAATGGTGGTGAAAAAACCTTAGTAAGAACACAAAATGGTTTTGTGGTAAAAGGCGAAGAGAATAAAATTTTAATGTTTGATTTTTTTGGAACCTTTTGCACACCTTGTCAAGAAGAAGCCACTCATCTAACAAGTTTGTGGCAAAAAAATGCTGACAATTTTATCATCATAGGGCTAAGTCATTTTGAAAATGTTAGCGATCAAGCTGTAAAAGATTTTGCCATTAAATATGGGGCTTATTATTTCTTAAGCAATTCTAAAGAAAATGATAGAATTGTTGCACAAGCATTAAAAGATATTAACTATCAAAGTATGGAACAACTTCCTTTTAAAGTAGTTTTAAAAGATGGTGTTTATCAAGATTTAACAGACTTTTGGAATAAAAACTCAAAAAATTATGTGAAATATTATCTTGGGAAAGTTTCTACTGAAATTATGCAAGAAGATATTACTAGGATATTAAATGGGTCTAAAAAGTGAAATTTTAGAACAACAAAAACTGGCAGAACCTAAAATGTTTAAGGTTTTGCTTTTAAACGATGATGTTACCACTATGGATTTTGTAATTGAAATTTTAATGAATATTTTTCATCATGATTTTGAAAAAGCAAGTGTGATCATGCTTGAAATTCATCATCAAGGAAGTGGAGTTTGTGGTATATACACAGAAGAGATTGCACTTAGTAAAAAACAGCAAGTTGACACGGCAGCAAAAAACAATGATTTTCCACTCCAAACAAG
Source organism: Campylobacter sp. S4:11 (assembly GCF_024723695.1). NCBI lineage: Bacteria > Pseudomonadati > Campylobacterota > Epsilonproteobacteria > Campylobacterales > Campylobacteraceae > Campylobacter > Campylobacter sp. S4:11. Next base: position 71,933 of record NZ_JANQDC010000005.1, read on the forward strand.
GATAGAAGAACAATGAAATATAAAGAATTAATCGATTCGTTTATACCAAATGCAAGACATTTAAGCTTTATCAATCATCATGAATTTATCACTTGCGAGCATTTGCTTTTTGCTTTAGTTAAGCTTAGTAATGATTTTAAAAATTTACTTGAAGAAATTGGAGATGGTGATTTACAAAGCTTTGAAAATGAATTAAAAAATTATCTAGCTAAAAATAATGAAATTTTAAAAAAAGAAATAGAACCTATTTTTTCTGTGATCTTGGAAAATATATTACACAAACTAAACGCAAAAAATCAAACAAGTGTGATTGATTTTATCATCGCACTTTGCAAAGAAGAAAAAGCTTATTCTTATAATATTTTAAAAAAACATTTAATAGAAGAAGAAAAAATAAAAGAATTGTTGCAAAATGCTGAATTTGAAAATTTAAAAACCCACACCATAGAGCTAGTTGAGCTTGCAAAAAAAGGTAAGATAGATCCTGTTATAGGTAGGAAATTTGAACTTGAAAGAATGATGCAAATTCTAAGCCGTCGTAAGAAAAATAATCCTATTTTAGTGGGTGAGCCAGGTGTTGGTAAAAGTGCTGTTATAGATGGGCTAGCACTAGCTATAGCTGAAGAAAAAGTGCCAAAACACTTAAAAAACTCAAAAATTTATAGTCTTGATATGGCGAGCTTGCTTTCAGGGACAAAATACAGAGGTGATTTTGAAAAAAGACTAAAAGATATCATTAAAGAATTAGAAAATATCCCTAATGCTATTTTATTTATAGATGAAATTCATACCATAGTAGGAACTGGCGCAAGCAATGAAAGTCATGCAGATATGTCAAATTTATTAAAACCTGCATTAAGCAATGGCAATATAAAATGTATAGGAGCAACTACTTTTATAGAATACAAAAATACCTTTGATAAAAACAAAGCTCTAAGTAGAAGATTTGCAAAAATTGACATAGATGAACCAAGTGAAGAAGAATGTTTTTTGATTTTACAAGGCTTAAAAAGCAAATACGAAAATTTTCACAAAATCAAAATCAGTGATGAAATTTTACAAACAAGTATAAAACTAGCAAAACAATTTTTACATGATAAATTTTTACCCGATAGTGCGATTGATTTAATCGACGAGCTTGGCGCAAGCTTTGCTTTAGAAGATAAAAAAAGTAAAAAAATAGTAAAAGTAAAAGACTTAGAAAATACTTTAGCAAGAATGACACATTCTCATAAAATTTATGAAAGTGATCAAGGTAAAATTCTTAAGAACTTAGAGCATGATTTAAAACAAAACATCTTTGGACAAGATGAAGCTATTAAAGCTTTATGTTCTATTTTAAAACAAAGCTATGCAGGATTAAAAGGTAAAAATACCCCAAAAGGTGTGTTTTTATTTACCGGATCAAGCGGGGTTGGTAAAACCGAACTTGCCAAAAATTTAGCACAAATTTTAAATCTTAATCTTGAAAGATTTGACATGAGTGAATACTCACAAAAACATGATGTGAGCAAACTCATAGGAACTTCAGCAGGTTATGTGGGCTATGAAGATGGTGGCTTGCTTAGTAATAGTATTAGAAAAAATCCTTTTAGCGTGGTCTTATTTGATGAGATAGAAAAAGCTCATCCTGATTTAACTAATACCTTTTTACAAATTTTTGATAATGCAAGTTTAACAGATAATAGTGGATTAAAAGCTGATTTTAAAAACACCATTATCATTATGACTTCAAATTTAGGTCTCAAAGAAAATAATGAGCTTGGTTTCTTAAGCAGTGATAAAGAAAAAAGTAATAAAGCCATAAAAGATTTTTTTGCGCCTGAATTTATCAACCGTATAGATAAAATCATTCATTTTAATGACTTAAATCAAGAAATTTTAGAACAAATTGTTCAAAAAGAACTAGACTTAATGGCTAAAAATTTAAATAACATCACCATAGAAGCTGATAAAAAAGTAAAAGAATTTCTTGCTAAAAAAACTAATAATAAGGAATTTGGAGTAAGATTATTAAAACGCATTATTGCTGAAGAATTAGGAGAGAGATTAAGTGATGAAATTTTATTTGGAAAATTAAAAAATGGTGGCAAATTAAAACTAAAACTTTCCAAAAATGAAAAAATCGAATTTGTATTCTAAGCTTTTAAAAAGCCCTGATGATACGCCTGTTTTTATTAGTGAAAAACTAGAAGTAGACTTTATACCTCATGCTTATAGTCTAGGGCTTTTTCCATGGACTAGCAATCCTGTTACCTGGTGGTGTCCTTCTCCTAGAATGGTGCTTTTACCTGATGAAGTGCATATACAAAAAAGTATAAAAAAAGCTTTAAAAACTTATGAAATAAGACTTGATTTTGATTTTAACTCGCTTATAAGTCATTGTGCAAAAAGAAAAAAAACTTGGATAAGTCAAGAATTTATACAAGTTTACACAAAGCTTTTTGAGCAAAATTTAGCTCATAGCGTTGAAGTTTATGAAAATGATGTTTTAATTGGCGGTTTATACGGACTTATCATAGGCAAAATATTTTTTGGTGAAAGCATGATAAGTCTTAAAAAAGATACCTCAAAAGTAGCTCTAATAAGACTTTGTGAGCTTTTAAAACCATATGATTTTTTAATAGATTGTCAGGTGCCTAATGAGCATTTAAAATTTATGGGCGCTAAAGAAATGACAAAAAAAGATTTTTTAAAAACACTAGAAAAAAAAGTTTCGCTTGAAAGCGGCTTTAAAAATTTCAAAAATTTACTATAAAAAGATATAATTATAGATAAACAAAATTGCATAAATATTTTGGAATGATTTTTGCTTTTAGTCTATAAAAGCTTTATTTTAAAGGAAAAATTATGATAAGCCCTTTTAAATCAAAAGAACTTATTGTTGATGCTTTAGCAGGAAGAAACCTAAGAAGTCAAATGATTAATTCTAACCTTGCGAATGTTGATACTCCTTTTTATAAAGCAAGAGATATAGAATTTGAAACTGCTTTAGTTAATAGAGCAAATGAAATTTTTAAAAAGAAAGATACCAAAGAGCTTGAATTAGCAAGTACAAATGCAAATCATCAAAAACCTTGGAAATTTCCAGATCCTAATAAATCAACTATTTATTTAAGAGATGGACATTTAGCAAGAAATGATGCAAATACAGTAGATCTTGATGTAGAAACTACTGAAATGAGTAAAAATACTATGATGATTACTGCTTTAGATGGTGTTTTAAGAAGACAAAGTAATATTTTTTCAACCATCATAGATACAAGCTCTAAATTAGGCTAGGAGAAAAATAATGGCTTATTTAAGTGATTTTGATATTAGCGGATACGGACTTAGTGCGCAGCGCTTTAGAATGAATGTAATTAGCTCAAACATAGCTAATGCAAACACTACTAGAACAGCAGAAGGCGGTCCATATAGAAGAAGAGAAGTGATTTTTAAAGCGACTGATTTTAATGAATTACTAAATAAACAAATAGCCAAGGATAATAATTTTTTAGAATATGAAAATCCTTTAAACGACCCAGCTTCACAAAAAGATGCAAAACCTGCTATAATGAGTGTAGTGGTTGATAAAGTTGTAAGAGATGATAAAGATTTTCGTATGAAATTTGATCCATCTCATCCAGATGCAAACGAACAAGGCTATGTTGCTTTTCCAAATATAAACCCAGTAATTGAAATGGCCGATTTAATAGAAGCAACAAGAGCTTACCAAGCAAACGTAAGTGCTTTTACAAGCACTAAAACTATAGCACAAAGTGCGATAGATTTATTAAGAGGTTAATAAATGAACACTATTAATAGTATAAATCAATTTAACAATGTTAACAATAAAAACAACAATAGCAACACAAATAACATAGGTGATGAATTTTCAAGCTTATTAAAAAATTCTATTAACAACCTTAATAAAACCCAAGAAACAGCTGAAGCTGCTATGGTAGATATTGCAACAGGTGAAGTAAAAGACTTACACCAAGCAGCAATTGCGATTAGCAAAGCTGAATCAAGTATGAAATTTATGCTTGAAGTTAGAAATAAGGCTATAAACGCATATAAAGAAATTTCAAGAACTCAAATTTAATATATGCTTTCAAATACCATTAGAAATAGAGTTTCAAAGGTAGTTTTTGCTTTTTGTATGGCTCTGTTTTGTATGGCTCTGTTTTTACTTTCTACTTTTTTTCTTACTTCAAAACGTCATATACCAAATACTCAAAAAGAGCAATATTTTTCTGCTCTTAGAGGTAATATTATTACAAGTGATAATTTTACCATTGCTTCAAGTAGACAAATCTATAGAGCTGAAATAGATTTAAGAAGTTTAAATCCCGATAAAAAAGAATTGTTTTTAACCCTTTTTCAAATTTATAGTGGCATTAATAATGAACAAATGCAAGATATTAAAAAAAGAATGCTTGCAAAGAAAAAAAGAGGTTATAGTTTTATTTTACTTCAAAATATCAACTCAAAAGACGCAAGTTATCTTAAGGAATTATCTAAAAAACTTTACACTCAAGGCTTTTTCAGATCTTTTACAAATAGCAATGGTAGAGTTGAAACAAGAGGACTTGATATTATAGAACACAAAGAAGATCGTGTGTATATGTCAAAAGATTCACTTACTCCAGTCATAGGCTATACAAGAACTTATATAGATAAACAAAGCGAGATTTTTAAAAATATCGGCATAAAAGGCATAGAAAAATACTACGATGAATGCTTAAATCCTTTGCAAGATGCTAAAATTCAAGGTCTAAGAGATATAGGTGGTAATATTATTTTAAATTCGCACTCCTATGAGCAGCGTAAAATAGATGGTTGCAACCTCTACTTAAATATTTCATTAAAACTTCAAAAGGGCCTAGAAAAAGCAATTGATAAAAGAAATGAAGATCTAAAAGCTAATGAAATTATCGTCGCTATCATGGAAAGTAAAAGTGGGAAAATTTTAGCTCTTGCTAGCTCAAGAAGATATGATCCTCAAAATCGTGGAAAAGATCTTTCTGTGCTTAATGCAAGTGCGATAGAATATGGCTATGAAGCGGGATCTGTTATAAAACCCTTTATATTTACTACTGCTTTAATGCTTGACAAAATTAAGGTTAATGAAGTTGTTGATACCCAAGGTGGTCAATATAAATTGGGTCGTTTTACTATACGAGATGACCACAAAAAAAACAAAATGAGCATGGAAGAAGTTATAACGTATTCTTCAAATGTTGGTATGATTAAAATTGCTCAAAGACTAAGCAACCTTGAAATTATATCAGGGCTTAGAATTTTTCGTTTTGGAGAAAAAAGCGGTATTGATCTTCCTTATGAACAAAAAGGGGAAATACCAAATCCTAAAAAATTAAGAGATGTTGAAAAATCTGTTTTAAGCTATGGTTATGGTTTAAAAACAACCTTTATTCAACTTTTAGCTGCTTATAATGTATTTAATAATGACGGAATTTATATCGCTCCGCAAATTGCAAATAAAATTTATCAAGATGGACGTTTAATAAAACTTGATGATGAAGTTAAAAAAGAAAAGATACTTTCAAGTAAAGCTGCCAAAGAAATGCAACAAATTTTAATCAATGTTATAGAAAAAGGAACAGGTAAAAAAGCACAAACTCAAGGTATTACTATAGGTGGTAAAACGGGTACAGCTAGAATTGCTGAAAGAAAAGGTTATACTTCAAATCGCTACAATGCTTCATTTTTTGGTTTTGCAAATGATGAGAAAAACAATTACACTATAGGAGTTTTAGTAAGAAATCCTACCAAAGCTTATAGTTATTATGCTGCACAAAGTGCTTTACCTATGTTTAAAGATACGGTAAATCTTATGATAAAAGAAAGCTATTTAAAACCAAATCAATAGGAGATTAATTAATGGAAATTAACTATTATAGTAATCTTTGTAGTGAAATGTATGATATTTTACATAATAAAGCACCCCAAGATGAATTAGATTTTTATTTATCATATGCTAAAAAAGAATATAAAATTTTAGAACCTTTATGTGGAAATGGAAGATTTATGATTCCTTTTTTAACCCAAGGTTTTGATATTATAGGAATAGATTCTTCCGAAGAAATGTTAAAAAAACTAAAACAAAAATATCCTTTTGCACGAACATTTTGCGTTGACCTTTTAAAATATAATTTTAAAGAAAAATATGATTATATATTTATCCCATCAGGATCAATTTCTCTATTTACTAATATCACAGAATGTAAGATTATTTTAAAAAACATAAAAAATGCATTAAAGAAAGATGGAGTATTTGTATTTGCAGTAGACAACATAAATGCAAAAAGCTATAATGACAATAACTATAAAATAACATCATCGGTATCAACTCACAACGGCTTAAATCTTGTGTTGAAAAACAAAAGTTACTTTGATGAAAAAACACAAACTCAATTTTATCCCAGCATATATGAATTATACGATGAAGATAAATTAATAAAAAGTGAATATATGGATTTTCAAATACATTTATATAAACAAGGAGAAATGGAAGATTATTTAAAAGAAGTTGGTTTTACAAAAATAATTTCTTATTTTTCTTTTTCAAAAACTCTTATAAACAACAACCAATATGATTTCTTTTTATACGAATGTAGACATTAAATATCTATTTTATTTAAAACAAACTCTATAAATTCATCACTATCATTAGGGCAAGCAATAAGCTCATAATCACTTTTTGCTAAGTGCCTATACTCTACTCCAAGCTCAAAAATAGTTTCAGAGCAATCTATACAAAAAGATATAGGATAAATCAAAGCTTTTTGTTCTAAACTTTCTAAAATATCGCTTGTGTTAGGCTCAAGCCATTTTACTGGGCCTAATTTTGATTGATAGGATAAAATGATTTGATCAAATTCATTTTTAAGTTTTTCTTTTAAGATACCCACATGCTCTTGCACATGTTTTTCATACAAATCACCTTTTTTAATTACTGAAAGTGGTAAAGAATGCGCAGAAAAAATCAAAGTTTTATAATCATACTCTTTCTTTTTTTCTAAAATATGTTTTATAATCATTTCATTATAAAGCTCATCTTTATAAAAAACATCAATGATTTTTACATTAGCTTGATTTTGGATATTTCTTAGCTCATTTTGCACTACTTCTAAAGAACTAGTTACAGTGGTTTTAGAATGATGAGGATACAAAGGAAATAAAATAATTTCATCATTTTTTTGAAAATCATATTTTGAAAAAACTTCATTTGCAAAGGGTGGTACATAAAGACTAATAAAATCAAAGTTATATTCCCTAGTTTTAGAATTTAATTTATCACATAAACTTTGTGTGATTTGAGTAAGCGGGGATTTCCCACCCATTTTTTCATAATTTTGCTTCATAGTTTTTAGTCTTGATTTTCTTATCATAAAGGCTACAAATTTTCTTAAGAAAACATTTTTTATCCCTAAAATATAAGGATCATTAAACATATTTTTTAAAAAAACTTCACATTCTTCAAGTTTATTAACCCCGCCCATATTTAAAAAAAATACATATTTCACTATCAAACACCTTCTAAAATTTCTTGTACTCTCAAAGCATCTTCAATGCTAGCTAAATTTTCACAAACTCCATTTTGTAAAAGCTCAAAAAAGGCCTCATGCTCAGCATACAAAGGAGAATTTTCATATAAATTTGGAATTTTTTGCATATTGATGAAAAGTTCAAAATTTTTAAGATCAAGTTCATAAGTATGTTTTTTACCTAAAAGTGTGATCTTTCTTATAATGCATTGTCCATTCCAACTATCATGAATATTTGCTAAAATATTTTCTAATTTTAAACTTATCATTACCTCATCTTCAAATTTATCATGATGAAAACTTTTATAAATATTTGCTTTTAAAATTTGCTCTTGACTTAAAAATCTAACTAAGTCAATATCATGCACACTAAGATCACTTAAAACACCCACATCGTTTATTCTTTGTGGATAAGGTGAAATTCTTTGTATATTAATACTTATAATCTCATCTTCTAAAAGTTTTTCTTTTAAAGTTAAAACAGCAGGATTAAATCTCTCGCAAAAGCCCACCCCTACTCTGACTTTATTTTCTCTAGCTTTTTGCTCTAAAATTAAAATTTCATCAATATTTAACGCCAAAGGCTTTTCTATCAAAACATTTTTTATTTTAGGAAAAACCTTTAAAGCTATATCTAAATGCGTATGAGTAGGTGTAGCAATGATAACACCATCAAGATTTTGCGCTAAAAAATCATCAAAATTTTTATGCAAAAAATGTTTAAATTTATCTTTACAAAAAGGATCATAAAGATGAATTTCTTTTACTTTTAAATTATGCTCAAGTTCTCTTAAATGGTTTTTACCCATTTTACCAAGGCCTATAAGCCCTATTTTCATTTAAAAGCCTCAATCACTCTAGCTTGGTGCTCTTCTTTTAAAAATGCACTCATAGGTAAGGATAAAATTTCATCACTTAAAAGTTCTGTATTTGGTAAATCACCCTTTTCGTAAGCAAGATAATCGAAAGCTTCTTGCAAATGAAGCCCTAAAGGATAATGCACCGCAGTAGGTATACCTTGCTCTTGTAATTTTTGCATGAAATTTTCTCTATTCTTTACACGCACGCTATATTGAGCCTGGGCACTCACAAAATCATCTTTTCTTGGTGGTAAAATACAATTTTTTAAATTTTCATCATAAACTTTTGCTATTGCTTCTCTTTTTTTAATCTCTTCATCTAAGTATTTTAATTTCACATTTAAAATAGCTGCTTGGATAGTATCAAGCCTTCCATTGATACCGATATATTTATGCTTATATCTTTGTACTTGTCCATGATTTAAATAAATTTTTATTTTTTGTGCTAATTCATCATCTTGAGTAAAAATCGCTCCACCATCTCCATAAGCACCTAAAGGTTTAGACGGGAAAAAGCTTGTACAAGATATATCAGCTATAGCACATGATTTTATGCCTTTTTGACTGGCTCCAAAACTTTGCGCACTATCTTCTATCAAAGCAATGTTTTGACTTTTACAAAGTTCTTTTAGAGCAAACATATCAGGCATAAGCCCAAAAATACTCACAGCAATTACAGCTTTAGTTTTAGGTGTGATAGCACTTTGAACTTTTTCTAAACTAAGATTATAATCTTTAAAATCAATATCTACAAAAACAGGCTTAGCGCCGATTAGAGCAACCATTTCAGCTGTAGCTATAAAGGTAAAACTCGGCACTATTACCTCATCATCCCTACCCACACCCAAAGCCATTAAAGCTAAAAATAACGCACTTGTACCACTTGAACAGCCTATCGCATGTTTAATACCTACATATTTAGCTAAATTGTTTTCAAATTCTTCTAATTTTACACCACCTATAAAAGAGGTGCTTTGTAAAACTTCACTAATAGCCTCATCAATTTCATTTTTATAAGCATTGTATTGAGCATTTAAGTCTATAAAAGGAATTTTCATTGTATTAACCTTGTAAATTAAAATCGTGATTATAAGATAGTTTTACTTAATTTAAAGTATTTTTGGTATTATTTTAAGCAAAAAAACTAGCTAGGAAAATCTATGGATATAAGAAAAGAATATTTAGAATTTTTTAAGTCAAAAGGACATGAAATCACTCCTTCAAGCCCTTTGGTGCCTGATGATGCGACTTTACTTTTTACTAATGCAGGTATGGTGCCTTTTAAAAGTATATTTACCGGGGAAGTACCGCGCCCAAATCCTCCGCGTAAAACAAGCTGTCAAACTTGTATAAGAGCTGGTGGAAAACATAACGACTTAGACAATGTAGGCTACACAGCAAGACATCATACTTTCTTTGAAATGCTTGGAAATTTTAGTTTTGGAGATTATTTTAAAGAACAAGCTATTGCTTATGCTTGGGAATTTGTAACTGAAGTTTTAAAATTACCTAAAGAAAGATTATATGTAACCGTTCATGAAAGTGATGATGAAGCATATGGGCTTTGGCAAAAACATATAGAAAAAGAGAGAATTTATAAATTTGGCGATAAAGATAATTTCTGGCAAATGGGCGATACTGGACCATGTGGGCCTTGTAGTGAAATTTTTTATGATCAAGGTGCTGAGCATTTTAATTCTAGTGAAGATTATATGGGTGGTGATGGAGATAGGTTCTTAGAAATTTGGAATCTAGTTTTCATGCAGTATGAAAGAAGTGCTGATGGCACGCTTACTCCATTGCCAAAACCAAGTATTGATACAGGTATGGGACTTGAAAGAGTTAGCGCTATAAAAGAAGGAAAATTTAGTAATTTTGATAGCTCTTTGTTTATGCCTATTATTGAGAGTATTGCAAAACTTTGCGGTAAAACTTATACCTATGAAAGCGGGGCTAGTTATAGAGTAATTGCTGATCATATAAGATCAAGTGTATTTTTACTTGCTCAAGGAGTTGGCTTTGATAAAGAAGGTAGGGGTTATGTTTTAAGAAGAATTATGCGCCGTGCCTTAAGACATGGATACTTACTAGGTCTTAAAAGAGCTTTTATGTATGAGCTTGTAGATGTAGTGTGTGAGTTAATGGGTGGGCATTATACTTACTTAAATGAAAAAAAAGAATTTATCAAAGAACAAATCAAACTAGAAGAAGAAAGATTTTTAAGTACCATTGAAAATGGTATAGAAATTTTTAATGAAGAACTTAAAAAAACTAAAGATATTTTTAGTGGTGAAGTAGCTTTTAAACTTTATGATACTTATGGTTTTCCGCTTGATTTAACCCAAGATATGCTAAGAGAAAAAAATCTTAGCGTAGATGAAGCTAAATTTAATGAGCTTATGCAAGAACAAAAAGATAGAGCCAAAGCCTCTTGGAAAGGAAGCGGGGATAAAGCAATTAGTGGGGATTTTAAGGTTTTATTAGAAAAATTTGGTAAAAATACTTTTAGTGGTTATAAAAATTATGAAGAAAAAACTAAAATCATAGCTATTTTAGATGAAAATTTTAAAATCACAACCGAAGCTAAGGCAGGAGATATAGCGTGGTTAATGCTTGAAAAAACTCCATTTTACGCAACAAGCGGAGGGCAAAGCGCTGATTTAGGTTTTATTAATGAAAATGAGGTTTTAGATACGCAAAAATTCTTTGATATTAATCTTAGTCAAGTGAAGTTAAAACAAGATCTTAAAACAAACGATGAAGTATTAGCTTGCATAGATACTAAAAAAAGAGAGCAAATCGCAAGACATCATAGTGCGACACATTTATTACATCATGCTTTAAGAGAAATTCTTGGCTCACACATTAGCCAAGCAGGCTCTTTGGTAGAACATAATAAATTAAGATTTGATTTTACTCATCCAAAAGCTCTAAATAAAGAAGAACTAAAGCAAATAGAAGCTTTGGTAAATACCTACATCATGCAAGCAAATGAAGCTAAAATTGAAATTTTAGCTTTAGATGAAGCTAAAAAAAGTGGTGCTATAGCTTTATTTAGTGAAAAATATCAAGAAAAAGTAAGAGTTTTAACCCTAGGTGCTAGTAAGGAGCTTTGTGGTGGTACCCATGTGAAAAATAGCTCTGAAATAGGAAGTTTTTACATCATCAAAGAAAGTGGTGTTAGTGCTGGAGTTAGAAGGATAGAAGCAGTGGTAAGCAAAGCTGCGCTTGATTATGTTAGTGAACATTTAAAAGAGCTAAACCAAGCCAAAGAAGAGTTAAAGACTCATGATATTTTAAGCTATGTGGCAAAATTAAAAAATGAAATAGCTAGTTTAAAAAATGAATTAAAAAATTCAAACAAAGCAGAATTAAACTCTAAAGAACTAAAAGGCATTCAATATTGTGTGCAAAAAATAGATAGTGGCGATATAAAAACTATGATAGATGAGTTTAAAAACAAATTTAATAAAGCTGTAATTTTACTTTTACAAGAAAAAGAAGGCAAAATCATCATCGCAGCAGGCGTTAAAGACACCTCATTAAAAGCTGGTGTTTTGGTAAAAGAAATTGCACAAATGCTTGGTGGAAACGGTGGCGGTAGGGATGATTTTGCAACAGCCGGTGGTAAAGATACAAGCAAAATAGAACAAGCACTTGATCATGCTAGAAAAATCATAGAAGAAAGTCTTGCTTAATGCTTTATTTAGCTTCAAGTTCGCCTTCACGCGTTGCTTTACTAAAAGAAGCAAATATTGCTTTTGAGCAAATTATTATGGATTATGATGAGAGCTTGGTAAAAAAAGACAATCCAAGCTCTTATGTGCAAAAAATTGTTTTAGAAAAAGAAAGGCAGTTTTTTGCAAAATATCCTGATTTTAAAAATGTTTTATTTGCTGATAGTATAGTTTGTGCTCAAAATATCATTCTTACTAAAGCTAAAAGCGATAATGAAGCTTTTAATATGCTCAATTTGCAAAGTGGTAAAAATATTAGCGTTTTAAGTGCAATGATTTTAGTTTTAGAAGATAAAAAGATTTTTAATCTTAGTAAGTGTGATTTGATCTTAGATAAATTTGATTTAAAAGATATGCAAGAATACATTGAGTCAAAACTTTATCAAGGTAAAGCCGGAGCTGTGATGTGTGAGGGCTTTCATAAAAAATACATTAAAAAAATCATAGGCCATCAAAGTACAGCACTAGGGCTTAATATAGAACTTTTGAAAGCATTTTTATGATAAAAATTTTAAAAATATTTCTTTCTTTTTGTATAGTGTGTGCGGTTGGAGTTTTTATATTTATTGCATATTTGTTTTCTGATTCTGATTTAAATCAATATACCTTTAAAGATTATAAACCACCTCTTACAACACAAATTTTTGATAAAAATGGAAAATTAGTTGCAAATGTTTTTGAGCAACACCGCTTTTATGCTCCTTATGAAGAACTTCCACCAAGACTTATAGAAGCTTTAGTAGCCATTGAAGATACTAGCTTTTTTGAACATGGTGGGGTTAATATAGATGCGATTTTTAGAGCAGCTATTAAAATCATAAGAAGTGGTGGAAAAACTATGGAAGGAGCTTCCACCCTTACACAACAATTTATAAAAAACACAGAATTAACCCCGGAGCGTACTTTAAGCAGAAAGCTAAAAGAAGCTTTGCTTGCATATAAGATAGAAAGTACTTTAACTAAAGAGCAAATTTTAGAAAGATATTTAAATTTCATCTTCTTTGGACATGGATATTATGGAGTAAAAACTGCTGCACTTGGATATTTTAGAAAAAATTTAGACGAGCTTAGCTTAAAAGAAATTGCTATTTTAGTAGGTATGCCAAAGGCTCCAAGTACTTATGATCCTACTAGACATTTAGATCTTTCTTTAGCTAGAGCAAATAGCGTAGTGCAAAGAATGTATAATCTTGGTTGGATTTCTAAAGAAGAGTATGAAAATGCTTTAAAAGAAATTCCAAAAGTATATGATGATACTTTAACACAAAATGCAGCTCCTTATGTTACTCAAGAAGTTTTAAAACAACTAAGCGGAATTAAAGACTTAAAAAGTGGTGGCTATAAAATAGAACTTGCCATTGATCTTGATGTGCAAAATATTGCAAGAGAGGCTTTAAAATTTGGCTATGATGAAATAGTTAAAAGAGATAAAGATGCAAATTTAAGCACACTTAATGGAGCTATGATAGTAGCAAATCATCAAAATGGAGACATTTTAGCCTTAGTTGGCGGAGTAAATTACGCAAAAAGTAATTTTAACCGTGCTACTCAAAGCTTAAGACAGCCTGGAAGTTCTTTTAAGCCTTTTTTATACCAAATTGCCATTGATATGGGCTATTCTCCTATGAGCAAGGTTGCTGATATTTCAAGAATCTTTGAAAGCACCAAAAAAGATGAACAAGACTGGAAACCTAAAAATTATGGTGGAAAATTTTTAGGGCTTATAAGCTTAAAAGAAGCACTAACTGGCTCAAGAAACCTAGCTACTATAAATTTAGCTCTTGCTTTGGGGCTTGATGTGATCCATGATAAACTTCAATTTATGGGCTTTAAAAATATACCAGTTGATTTATCTATAGTCTTAGGTAGCTTTGGGATTTCTATTTATGATTATGCTAAACTTTATACAGTATTTGGAAATTATGGGGTGCAAAAAGATTTGATACTCATTAAAAGAGTAATCGATAAAAATGACAAAATAGTGGTAGAATTTAACTCTGGAGAAAGAAAAATCAGCGAACCTGAACAAGCCTTTTTAGTTAATGATATGATGCAAAATGTTGTTAAAAAAGGAACTGGGCGCAATGCTAGAGTGGAAGGGATTGAAATAGCTGGAAAAACTGGCACTTCAAATAAAAGCGTTGATGCATGGTTTTGCGGATTAACTCCTGAGATAGAAGCTATCATTTGGTATGGTAATGATGATAATAAACCTATGAAACAAGTAGAAGGTGGTGCAAGAACTGCTGCTCCAGTTTTTAAAGAATTTTTAACAAAATACTTAGAACTTTATCCTGATAGTGCTAGAAAATTTACCATTCCAAAAGGAGTTTATCAAGGAATTTATGAAAAACAAAGAGAGTATTACACCAATGCCTCTCCATTTCCAAAAAACAACCCTGCTCTATCTGAAAATAATGAGGTAATTTTTTAAAAATATTTTTTATAAAATAATAAAAATTATCCTTTTATTTTCCTTTATATGTTTTAATATCACAAAATATATAAAGGACTTTTCATGAATATCACAAACGAACAATTATATAATAAAAGACGCCATTTTTTAAAACTAGGTGCTGGAGCTTTGGTTAGTTCAGCCTTAGTCCAATCTGAATTAATGGCATTAAATTTCTTTCCTGATCCTAACAATGAAAAATTAAAACTTAGCGATGAAAAAATTGCAACTAATTATGTTAATTTTTATGAATTTTCTACTGACAAAAAAAGAGCTGTTGAGCTTGCAAAAAATTTCAACACAAATGGTTGGAAAATAGAAGTTAGTGGGGAAGTTGAAGAGCCTTTGACTTTAACTATGCAAGATTTATTAGCCTTTCCTTTAGAAGAGAGAATTTATAGATTTCGTTGTGTTGAAACTTGGTCTATGGTGGTGCCTTGGGTTGGTTTTGAATTGCGTGCTTTAATAGAAAAATGCAAAGTCAAAAGCGAGGCTAAATTTATAAAATTTACCACTCTTTTTGATAAAAATCAATTTGCTGATCAAGCTTCATTTTTCCCAACTCTTGATTATCCTTATATAGAGGGTTTAAGATTAGATGAGGCTATGCACCCATTAACGCTTATGGCTGTAGGAATGTATAAAAAGCCTTTATTAGGACAAAATGGAGCGCCGATTCGCCTTGTAGTTCCATGGAAATATGGTTTTAAAAGTATCAAATCTATTGTAAAAATAGAATTTACTAAAGAACAACCTAAAACCACATGGGAGCTAGCAAACCCTAGAGAATATGGTTTTTATGCTAATGTTAATCCAAATGTTTCTCATCCAAGATGGTCTCAAGCAAATGAGCGTCCTTTGGGAGATTTTTTCACTAAACCTACGCAAATGTTCAATGGTTATGAAAAAGAAGTAGCGCATTTGTATAAAGATATGGATTTAAAGGTTAATTTTTAATGAGCAAAAAAGTTTATAATATCAGTGGATTTTTAGCCTTTGCTTTAAGTATTATTTTTAGTATTTATCAAATCTTGCAAGAATTTGATATTGTAAAATCTGTGTATTTTTATAGTGGTATATTTGGCTTAATCTTTTTTGGATTAAGCCTATTTTTTTCACTTTTAAAGTATAAACACACAAAAGATTACCCTAAATTTTTAGGTTTTTATGCATTTTTTTGGACTTTGATTCACTTTTTTAATTATTTTGCTTTTGGAAAAAATTTAGATCTAATACTTTTTTTCAAAGATACTTTTAGTAAAAATTTAGAACTTAGTGGTTTTATAAGCTTTTTCATACTCTCGCTTATGTTTATAAGCTCTTTTAAACTTTTTAAAAAATTAAGCAAAATAAGAAAACTTGGATATTTTTGTTTTTTGCTAGTAGCTTGGCATTATTTTTTATCTGCAAAAGTACCACAATTTCCACATTTTTTAGTTTTAAGTCTTGCAGCGACCTTTTTGCTTTCTAAACTATATAAAAATTATAAAAAGAGAAAAAGAGTAACTTTTTTATAAAAATTTTTGTATTTATAAAATACTTTAAGAATAAAAATATAAATATACTCTTAAAATAAGAGCTAATATATCTTATTTTAAGGACAATCATGCAAAGAAGAGACTTTTTAAATGGAATGGCTTTAACTATACTTGCAGGAATGACTCCTTTGCAGGTATTATACGGTAAAGAAGCCAAAATCGAAGATTTCACTAAAGAATACTACCCGCCAAAGTGGCTTGGATTAAGGGGTAGTAATAATGCAAGTTATGAATTTGCACATATGTTAAGAGATGGTGAAAAATTTAATTTTAGTGTTATTAAACCTAAACAAGAATACGACTTAGTTGTTGTTGGAGCAGGTATTAGTGGTTTAGCCGCAGCTTGTTTTTATCAAAACAAATTTGGAAAAGATAAAAAAATTCTTATTCTTGATAATCACGATGACTTTGGTGGACATGCTAGAAGAAATGAAATAGAACTAGAAGATGGCACTATTTTAAGTTATGGTGGTAGTGAAACATTTCAATCGCCAAAGGCATTATATTCTAAAGAAGTAGTAGATTTACTATCATCTTTGGGTGTGGATATTGATGAGCTTGCTAAACGTTTTGATGTAAATTTTTATCCTGATTTAAAACTTAGTAGAGGTGTGTATTTTTCTAAGGCTGAATTTGGAGTAGACAAAGTTGTAAATGGTAATCCTAGAAAAGTAATTTGTGATGATATTCCTGAAGAAAAAAGCAATGGAAGAAGCATTGAGGCTTTTATAGGTGATTTTCCTCTTAATGAAAAAGATAAAAAAGATTTAATTGCTTTATTTAAAAGCGAAAAAGACTATTTAAAAGGTTTAACAAAAGAGCAAAGGGATAAGTATGTAGCAAAAACAAGCTATAAAAAATTCTTAGAGGAAAAGGTTAAACTTTCACCACAAGCTATAAAATTTTTTGAAGGTATGACAGATGACTTTTTGGCTTTAGGTATTGATGCTGTTTCTTGCGAAGACGCTAGAATTTCTTTCCTACCTGGTTTTGATAAACTTGGACTTGATCCAATTGAAGGGGAAGCACTAGCTGAAATGGAAGAACCATATATCCACCACTGTGCTGATGGCAACGCCACTGTTGCTAGATTAATGGTTAGAAGATTAATTCCTGATGTGTCTAAAAAAGGTAAAGATATGGATGAAATTACCTTAGCTCATTTTGATTATTCTAAACTTGATCTTGCTAAAAATAAAGTACGTTTAAGATTAAACAGCACTGTTATAAATGTAGAAAATACAAAAGATGGAGCTTTAGTAACTTATGTTAATAAAGGCAAAAATTATAGAGTAAAAGCTAAAAAAGTTGTAATGGCAAATTATAACAGCATGATTCCATATATAATACCAAGCATGCCACAAGATCAAAAAGATGCTTTAAGTAAAAATGTAAAAACCTCTCTTTTGCATACTAAAGTTATCATAAGCAACTGGGAACCATTTATAAAACTTGGAGTTCATGAAATTTATTCACCAAAAATGCCTTATGCTAGAACTAAACTTGATTATCCTGTGGATATGGGAGGATATCACCACCCAAGAGATCCTAAAAAGCCTATTTGTGTTCACATGGTTTGCTCTCCTTTGGCTTTTGCAAACATCCAAGGGATTGATCTTGATGGAATGGATGCAAGGGATAGAGCTAGAGTAGGCAGAAATTTATTATTTACTATGAGTTTTGAAGAGCATGAGAAAATTATTCGCGATCAACTTCAAGGCATGTTAGGCTCGGCTGGATTTGACCATGAAAGAGACATTAAGGCTATAGTTGTAAATCGTTGGGGGCATTGTTATTCATATACAGAAAACAGTCTTTTTGATGATAGTGAAGAAGCACAAAAAACTATAGAACTTGCAAGAAAACCTTTTGGTAATATTGTTATAGCAAATTCAGATTCTGATTGGTCAGCTTACATGCATTCAGCAATCGATCAAGCTTACCGTGCTGTTAATGAATTATAATACCAAACTCCTACAAAAAAGGAGTTTGATAAAATTAATCATCGTTTTTGATACTAATATAAATTAAAGCTAAAAGCATATAAGTTACTAATCTAGTAGCATCAGGCAAACCATTCCATGTTTTACTCATCCACATACCAAACCACTCTGCAGCTACCACTTGAAAACCAAAAAACCAAAGTAAACAACAACAAGTTAGAGCAATAATTCCAAATTTTTTAGCTTCATGAAAAGTTTTTGCATCTAAATTTCTTGCTTTAAACATATCTAAAGCACCTTTTAAAGCAGTTAACATAATAAAAGCTTCAAAACAGATAATAAAAATATAAGCAATATGATGAATAGTAGAATTTGTAATAGCCCTATAAACAATAGCATTACCTAAATAATCAGGTTTGGTGTCCATACTCATAACATGTTTTACAAACTGAAAATTTGAATTATAATCAGTTATATTACCAAAAACAACAATAGCTGCTAAAGAGGCAACTGTAAGCAAGATAATCATTTTAGAATATCTTATTACATTCATCATAGAAAAACCGCAATTGCAATTCATTATGATACTCCTTTTTTGTTAAATTTATATTAATATAATACAACAAATATTAAATAAAACTGAAATATCTAACGCAATCTTAAAGAATTTAATACAACTGTTACCGAACTAAAACACATTGCCAAAGCTGCCAAATGTGGACTAAGACTTATAAATGGCACAAGACCTGCTGCAATAGGAATACATAAAGCATTGTAAATAAAAGCCCAAAATAGATTAAGTTTGATGATATTTTTAGTTCTTTGAGAAAGCTCAAAACAATAAGCTATTAAAGATAAATCATCTTTTATTAAAATCAAATCTCCGTTTTTTTTAGCAAGCTCACTTGCTTTAGAAAAACTAATGCTTGCGCTAGCTAAATTTAAAGCAGGAGCGTCGTTAATACCATCTCCTATAAAAAGCACTTTTTCTTTTTTGATTTTTTCTTTTATGAAATCAAGTTTTTGCTCAGGTTTTAAGTCAAAATAATATTCATCAATATTGAGCTCATTTGCTATTTTAGCAACACTTTTTTTATTATCACCACTTAAAATAATACTTTTTACACCTTTTTGTTTTAAATTTGCTATCAAGTCTTTAGCTTCGTTTTTAAGTTCATTTTTCAAGCAAACCCCGCCAAGACAAATTTTATTTTTTGCAAAATATAAACATATAGGTGCTTGATCTTCAAATTCTTGCAAAAATTGCTTACTTTTTTGCATATCAACACCATTTTCAAACATTAATTTCTCATTGCCTATTAAATATTTATCTTCATTTTCCTCATAAAGTAAACCACTCCCCACCAAAACACTTAATTTTCCCTGCAAATTTAAATTTACATTTAATTCTTTAGTAAATGCCTTTGCGATTGGGTGTGAGCTTAAATTTTCAATTTGGGTGAGTTTTTGAAAATCTTCTTGAGTAAGATTATGCTTATAAACACTTAAGTCATCTTGGCTTAAAGTGCCTGTTTTATCAAAAATAGCAAGTTTTATACTAGCTAAATTCTCTAATACCGCTGGATTTTTTACTAAGATAAAATTTCTTGCACCATTTGCTAAAGCACTCACTATGGCTATAGGAGTTGCTAAGCCCAAAGCACAAGGACAAGAGATTAAAAGCGTGGCACAAGCATGCAAAAATGCTGCGTTAATTCCTTCTTTAACATACCAAAAAGCAAACACAAAAAGCGATAAAATTATAATACAAGCTACAAAATAAGCTGAAATTTTATTCGCTAAATTTGCTAAAGGTGTTTTGACATTACCTGCTTTAAAAACAAGATCTTTGATTTGCTCTAATGAGCTTTCAATCGCCTTTTTATTAGCTTTAATCTTTAAACTTCCATTAATCAACACAGTTCCTGCTAAAATCTCATCATCTTGCTTTTTCAAAAGTGGTAAAAACTCTCCTGTTAAAAAACTCACATCAACCTCAGCTTCACCTGCTATAATCACCCCATCAGCAACAACGCTTTCACCCTCTTTTACTAAAATCACATCATTTTCTTTTACAAAAGCACTAGGTATGCTTTTTATACTTCCATCTTCTAAAATTATATTGGCTTTTTTAATATCTATATTTTTTAATTTGTTTTGGTATTCTAAGGATTTAAATTTAGCCTTTTCTTCTAAGTATTTACCTAATAAAACAAAGCTTATAATCATCGCTCCACCACTAAAATACAAATAACCATCTTTGTTAAACACTTCAAAATATACAAAAAAAGAATATACAAAAGAAGTAAAAGCACCTAAGGATATCAAGGTATTCATATCTAAATTTTTATACTTTAATCCCTTAAGAGCGTGGATGAAAAAACCTTTTCCACAATAAAAAATTACTATCATAGATAAAAACATTTGAATTAAAGCAGAAACATTTCCTTGAACAAACATTTCAAAATACATCACAATAGAGCTTAAGATTATACTCATAATAAGCTTTGTTTTCATATTTTTAAGCTCTTGGAGTTTAAACTCATATAAATTTTGCTCTTCTTGCAATATCTCAAAACCCAAAGCTTTGATTTTTTCTTTGATTTTTGTTTCCAAAGATAAATCTTTAAGCAAAAACGCCCCGCTAGAATTGACATAAGAAACACTCACATCTTCTACCCCATCAATTTTTGCACAAACTTTTTCTATAGCATTAGAGCAATTAACACAAGTCATATTGCCTATTTTTAATTTTAACTCATACTTCATCTATCTCAAAACCTAATTCTTGTAATTGTTTTTTGAACTCTTCAACTTGCTCTGTTTTTAAATCAATCTCTATGCTTTTTGTTTCAACATTTATTTGCATGGTACCAAATTCATCTTCTAATGAAGCCTTGATTAAATTTACACAACTTTGGCAATTGATATTTTTAGTTTTTATAATCATTTATTCTCCTTTTTCTCTGTATTCATATTTATGAGAATGAAAAATTTTATTTTTTATAAATTTAAAACCCATTTTTTCATAAAGTATTTTCGCGTTTATATTTTCATCCTCTACGATCAATGAAAGCTTTTTATCATTTTTCAAAGCTTCGTTGAAGGCATATTCAATCAATTTCTTAGCAATACCTTTCCCTCTTGCTTTTTCATCCACGCAAATACTATCTAAGTAAAACTCATTTTCACATTCTTTTAAAACTTTTTCATTAATCCCCAAAAACTCTAAATGCTCATTTAAAGGCTTATCTAACTCATCTGCCAAAGCCCCATCATAAAAACAAATCGCACCTAAAATTTCATCATCTTCTTCATAAACATATATATTTTCATAGCTTAAACGATTATTTTCTTGAGTGAAGAAATTTTCTAAAACCTCTATAGCTTTTTGATGATCATTATAACCACTAAGTTTATAAATAAAATGATCCATTGCTAAAGCAAGTAATTGTATACATTTTCTAACATCATCTTTTCTAGATTTTCTGATCACTCTTTTACTCCTTTAAAATCAAATTTAGACTTCTTAGTTTATACTTTTAACTTTAAAACAATATAAGAAAGAGAGAATTTATGGGAAGAGCGTTTGAATATCGCAGAGCCTCTAAAGAAGCAAGATGGGATAAAATGAGCAAACTTTTTCCAAAACTTGCAAAGGCTATACAAGTAGCAGCAAAAGAAGGCGGAGCTGATCCTGATATGAATCCAAAGCTTCGTAGCGCCATAGCTACTGCAAAAGCTAATAATATGCCAAAAGACAATATCGATGCAGCCATTAAAAGAGCAAGCGGAAAAGATAGTGCTGATATTAAAAATATCCACTATGAAGGAAAAGCAGCACATGGAGCTTTAATCATCGTTGAGTGCATGAGTGATAATCCTACACGCACGGTGGCTAATGTAAAAGCGATTTTTAGCAAAAATGGCGGTGAAATTTTACAAAATGGCTCTTTAACTTTTATGTTTTCACACAAAGCTGTCTTTCATCTTGAAAAATATGATGGAGATTTAGAAGAACTTGAACTTGAACTCATTGATGCAGGACTTGAAGAACTTGAGCAAAATGAAGAAGAATTACTAATTATAGGTGATTATACTGCCTTTGGTGAACTTAGTAATGCTATAGAAAAAAAAGGCTTAGTGCTTAAAAAAGCAGGACTTGAATATCTTGCTAACAATCCTGTAAGCTTTAATGAAGAACAACTTCTTGATATTGAAAAATTACTTGATAAATTAGAAGATGATGATGATGTGCAAGCAGTTTATACTAATATAGAATAGGAGCAAAAAAAATGCTTAAAAAAATCGACACAAAAGATGCAAAAAAATACAATTTTGCTATCATTAGCACCGAAAAAGGTGATATGAAATTAGAATTATTTCCCGATGAAACACCGCAAACTGTATGTAATTTTGCTAACTTAGCTAATGATGGTTTTTATGATGAGCTTGTTTTTCACCGTGTGATTCCAAATTTTGTAATACAAGGTGGTTGTCCTTATGGTATAGGTTCAGGTGGTCCTGGTTATGAGATAGAGTGTGAATGTGACGATCAAAAACACAAGCACTTAAGAGGTAGCTTATCTATGGCTCATGCTGGTAGAGATACAGGTGGATCGCAATTTTTTATCTGTCATAGCCCACAGCCTCATTTAGATGGAGTACATACTATCTTTGGACAAATCAATCCTGAAGATAAAGAAAGTTTAGAAGTATTAGATAGTATTAGAGCAGGAGATAAAATCAAAACTATCCAAATTTTAGAAAAACTTTAATTTTACATCTCCTTAAAATTGTGCTATGATTTTTTAAGGAGATTAACTATGCATTTTATTTTTATTTGTATTCATCTTATTTGTGCTGTATTTTTTATAGCTTATGTATTTTTTGATGTATGTGTTTATCACTTTGCTTATAAACACGAAAGTAAAGAAGATTGTGATAAAATTAAAAAAGCCTATACCAAATCAAGTATTTTTATTTTTGCTAGTATTTTTATCTTACTTTTGCTGAGTGGATTTTATCTTTTGAGTTTTTATGAAATTAACTCTTTTTGGGATTTTTTTGCAAGTAATTTTGGCAGATTTTTATTTATCAAACTTTTATTATTAATAACAATGCTAGTTTTGACTTTTTACTCTTTATTTTTTATAAAAGTTTTAAAAAGAAAAGACCCTTTAAAATCTCACTTGATTGCATTGATTTTATGTATTTTAATAGTCATTTGCGCAAAAGCGATGTTATATTTTTAAAACATTAAAACTAAACTTATATCATTAGCTTAAAAAATAAAGGTTATTTATGCTTGGTGATATTGTAGATTTTTTACTCACTCTTGCAAAAGATTGGGGTTATTGGGGGATTATCTTTCTTATGTTTATAGAGAGTTCCTTTTTTCCTTTTCCTAGCGAAGTAGTGATGATACCTGCTGGATATTTAGCTCATCAAAACGAGCTTAACTTTTGGTTATGTTTACTTTGTGGGACTTTTGGAGCTCTTTTAGGAGCTTTATTAAATTATTATTTATGTTATTTTTTAGGACGGGAAGTTCTTTTAAAAATATGCAAATATTTTGGAGTTAATGAAACAAAATTTGCTCAATTTGAAGCCTTTTTTAATAAACATGGCGAAATATCCACCTTTAGTGGTAGATTAATCCCTGGTTTACGTCAATACATTTCTTTACCTGCTGGACTCGCAAGAATGAATTTGAAAAAATTTATGTTTTATACCAGCTTAGGAGCAGGAATTTGGTGTTTAATCTTACTTGTATTAGGTTATATTTTAGGCAAAAATGAAGATTTAATCAAAGAATATTTACATTTTGTTATTATAGCTTGTATTGTTTTTGCTGCTATGATTGTAGCTATTTATATCTATATCCAAAAAAGGAAAAACCATGCTTCAAACTAAATTTTTTCAAATTCCATCTTTTGATGATATAGAGCTTAACATACAAAGACAATCTTTATTAGATTTTAGAATTGATTATGATGATGAAAAAGAAATCGAAGCTATTGTATTTCTTTTACCTGGTCTAGGTAGTGATATCAATGATACATACCAAAATAAGCTTATTTATAGAGTTTTAGAAAATCATAATGTAATATGCGTAAGTGTAAATTATTTTTGTATACAATGTAGGCCACAAAATGGTGCTAAATTAATACTAGATAGCTTTGATCAAAACATTATCACTACTATTTGTAATACTTACAATATAAATATTACTAATAAATATTTTCAAACATACAAAGATGTTTTTAGCTTTTTAGATTTAGAAATTGAAAAATTAAAAACAAATAACAAACTATCAAAAGACAATCTTGTTGATATTTCTGTAACTTGTGAACCACCAAATGGAGAATATCAAAATTTTGGTATTATGCAAGCACTAGATTGTCTACAAGTATTATCTTATATCAAAACAAATCACAATCTCTTTAATTATATGAGGGGGGGGGATATCTCAACACTTCCAATTGTTCTTATTGGAAGCTCTCACGGCGGATATGTCTCACATCTAATGGCAAAATTAATGCCATGGGAAATTGATGGGGTTATAGATAATTCATCTTATGCTAAAGTTTTTCTGCCCTTAGTTGGTTTTACAAAAGAAATAGACTTTATAAAATATTTTGAAGCTTCTTTTATTGACCCCAAATATAAAAATTTAAAATTTAATGCTTTTACAAAAACGCATTTTACAAGTAATCCTAGCTCACCCTATTATTTTTCAAAAGCCTTTAGAAGAATACGTAACATTTTAGACGAAGAGCATTTACAAATTCAAGCACAATTTCCAAAAACCATTTATAGATCTTATCATAGTATGCAAGATTTGAGATTTGCTCCACCTGAAGATAAAATTCAACTTTACAAAACACTAAAAAAACTTGGTTTTGACGCTGACTTAACAATAATTGAAAAAGAAAGTCAAGTTGATGGAAAATTTATAAAAAATCTTGAACATGGTATGGGTATGTCCTTAAAAATGCTAATCAATAAAGAACTGCCAATAGTATTAGAAAAAATCTCAAAGCAAAAGAAAAAAACAATAGTTAAAAAAATTACCTACCCAAGTGAAAATTTACTTTATACTTTTTCGAAAAACGAAAATGATTTTCCGCAGTTTTTTTTAGATTATCATTAATTTTATAATATTTTATATTTAAAATTTGATAAAATCCTATAAACTATTTCAAAGAAAATACTATGGAAAAACCA
Organism: Campylobacter sp. S4:11; assembly: GCF_024723695.1. Taxonomy (NCBI): domain Bacteria; kingdom Pseudomonadati; phylum Campylobacterota; class Epsilonproteobacteria; order Campylobacterales; family Campylobacteraceae; genus Campylobacter; species Campylobacter sp. S4:11. The sequence goes on from NZ_JANQDC010000005.1 coordinate 97,249, forward strand.
TCAATTCAAAATTTAACGGATTTTTTAATCGAATATATTAGTGTTTTTTTAAGTGCTGGAACTTACACAGCAAGAGTGGCAAAGTGTGTTGGAAGAATAGCTAATGCATATGGTTATGAGATTAATATGAATTTTTTCTTTCACCATACCACACTAAATATTTTTGATAAAAATGATAATTCCATACAAAGAACCTATATCATACCTAATAAGCACAATCATATTAATTTTAAACTTATTTTAGAACTCAGTGCATTAAGCTGGCAAATTCATGATCATAAATACAACCTAGAAGAAGCTGAATTTTCTCTTTTAAAACTCAAACAAAGCAAAAGAAATCCTTTTTTAGCTAATTTATTTTTAGTTTCAGTAGCAAATTCAGCCTTTTGCAAGCTATTTGGAGGAGATTTTTACGGCTGTTTATTTGTATTTTTAGCTACTTTAGTAGGTTTTAGCTTAAGAGTTTTACTCACTAGAATAAAAATCGATTTAAGAATTCAATACATTATTTGTTCTTTTTTATCCTCACTTATTGTGTTTTTTGGAGTGGATTTAAAACTCGTGCAAGAAGCCAATGTTGCTTTGGGTTCTAGTATATTGTATTTAATTCCTGGGGTTTATTTTATAAACTCCGTTATAGACATTTTAAAAGATCATATACTTATGGGGCTTAGTCGTATTATAAGCGTAGTGATATTAGTGTGTTGTATTGCCATTGGAATTTATACTACTCTTGGTATTAATGATTTTGGGATTTTAAGATGATTGATTATTCTTCTATACTTTGGGATATGTTTTTTGCGGCTTTAACAGGATTTGGCTTTGCTTATGTGTGTAATCCACCCTTTAAAACACTCATACTCTCAGCCATACTAGCCGCTATAGCTCATGGCATGCGCTTTACTTTAATGGGATATTTTGGTTTTCAAACCTTAGCTATTGCAACCTTTATAGCTTCTTTTAGCATAGGTTGTCTTGGATTATTTTTGGCCAAAATTTTTAAAACGCCTGCTGAAATCATAGTTTTTCCTGCTCTCATTCCTATGATACCTGGAATTTATGCCTATAAAGCAATTTTATATCTTATTTCATTTATACGCTCAGAAGATATCAACGAAAAAACTAATTTCTTAATTCAATTTTTTGATCATTTTTTCACAACACTTTCAGTAACACTAGCCTTAGCAGTAGGAGTAAGCGTAACCTTGCTTTTGTTTTTTGAACAAAGCTTTATGATGACAAGAAGTATCAAAAAAAGCAAAAATCACGATCAAAATTAATCGTGATTCATTTTATTTTTTGCTTCTATTCCCATAAGTGCAAAAGCTGTTTTAATGCTCAAAGCACATATAGCAAAAAGTTTTAAAAGCTCATCTTCATTGCTTGAGCCAACAACTTTATTTTCATTATAAAATTTATGAAACAAAGAAGCTAAATTTTTTAAATAATCAGGAATTTTTTGCAAGGCTCTTGACTCAAATGCATCATTAAGTACTGCTTTTAAATTTAAACTTTCAAATAAAAGATTCATACCATCTTCATTTAAACTCTCAAATTTAGCATATATAACATCATTTACACTCTTACCTGCCTTGGCAAATACTTGATGAATTCTCGCATGAGCATAATTAATATAATACACAGGATTAGAGCTATCTTCTTTTTTAAACTCATCTACATCAAACTCCAAATGTGTATCGCATTTTTTACTAATAAAAATATATCTTAGCACATCACTACCAAGTTCTTCTAAAACATCACCCATTAAAATGAAATTTCCTGCTCTTTTACTCATTTTATAAGGCTCGCCATTTTTTAACAATGAAACCATTTGTGCTAAGATAATTTCAAGATTTTGACTATCATGACCTAAAAATTCCATAGCAGCTTTCATTCTAGCAATATAGCCGTGATGATCAGCCCCCCATATATTAATACACTTATCATAACCGCGGCTCATTTTATCTTTATGATAAACTATATCAGCAGCTAGATAGGTTCCTTTTCCATCATCTTTAATAATCACACGATCTTTTTCATCACCTTTAGCACTTGATGCAAGCCATATTTTACCATCTTGCTCATAAGTACCACCATGTTCTTTTAAGGCTTTTAAAGTATTTTCTAATTCACTATAATAGCTTGTTTCACTCACATAAGTATCAATAAATATCTTAGCATCGGCTAAATTTTGCTTAATAATTTTTAGCATTTTATCCTTAGCCCAAAGTGCTAATTGCGGAATATTTCCTTCTATAAAAAAATCTTTTTCAAATTCAGCAAAAGCCTCTTTTGCTACATCTATGATATATTCACCTTTATAATACTCATCAGGATATTGAACTTGCTCTTTTAAGCAATGTTCTTTTACTGCAAGCAATATAGAAAGACCTAAAAGATAAATTTGATTACCCGCATCGTTAACATAATATTCTGTATCAAATTTATATCCTAAATGTCTAGCAACCCTAGTTAAAGTATCACCAAAAATAGCCCCTCTAGCATGCCCTATGTGTAAAGGTCCTGTTGGATTTGCACTCACATATTCAAGTAAAAAACTCTGCTCTTTTTTCTCATCTTTTGCAAAATTTTCACTATCGCTTAAAGCTTGTGTAGCTAAAGAATTTAAAAAAGCTCTTGAAAGCTTAAAATTTACATAACCATTTAAAGCTTCTACACTTTCAAAACATTCACAATCTTTTAACTTAGCAACAATATCATTAGCAATTATCATGGGATTTTGCTTTAATTCTTTAGCCAAAGAAAAAGCTAAAGGTGTAGCAAAATGAGCTAGATTTTTATTCTTAGGATTTTCTAAGATAAAATCTCTTCCTAATTTTTCTTTAATTTTTTTATAAACTAAAGTTTTCAATGTTTTACCTTAAGCTTTTTTTACTTCTTCATTGTTTTCTTTTACAAGCACATCTTTTTCATTAATTTTTTCAATTTTTTGTGCATCTTCTTGAACGATTTTTTTATCATCTTCTGTGTTCATTTCATCTTTAAAAGTTTTAATACCTTTTCCTAGACCTTTGGCAAGCTCTGGAATTTTTTTTGCACCAAAAAGCAACACTACTATAAGTAATATAATCAACCATTGGGTTCCACTTGGCATATGCATTTTATTCTCCTTTATTCCATTGAATTTGAATTTGTTTTAAATCATGTTTTGTACTTTTTAATTTTGAAGCTTCAAAAACCGCTTCTAACTCTCTATAGCTTTTTTCAAGATCATCATTTATGATTAAAAAATCATACCGATCCAAATAAGCCATTTCATCACTAGCATTTTCTAATCTTTTGCTAATATCTTCTATTTTATCAGTATTTCGCTTAAGCAATCTTTTTTCAAGTTCTTTTTTATTTTTGGTTGTAATAAAAACAGAAGTAATATATTCAGGCATTTTTTCTTTAGCTATACAAAAACCTTGCACATCGATATCAAAAACAACACTTTTACCCTCTTGCAATGCTTTTTTTACAGGGATTAATGAGGTGCCATAATAATTTTTATGCACCAAAGCCCACTCTAAAAAATTGCCTTTTTCTATACCTTGTTTAAATTCTTCTTCACTGATAAAAAAATAATCTACTCCATTTTTTTCATTTTCCCTAGGAGCTCTTGTTGTGCTTGAAATAGAAAAATAAATATTATCTTTTTCTTTAAAAAGCCTTTGAAGCAAGGTGCTCTTACCTGCTCCACTTGGCCCTGAGATGATTAAAATTTGACCACTCAATGTTTATCCTCATCAAAGCTTATATTAATGTTTATATTCATTTTCATGCCTTTTAAGGTTGCTTTTAAAGTATCATCAGTAATACTTGAAGTAATAGTTTGAGCTATGCTTTTACTAAGTTCATTTACCATTTCATCTTCTTGTAAATTTTCTACTTTTTCTTCAGTATTTACCTTGCTCTCTTCTTTCTTTTCTACAATAACTGGAGCAAGCTCTTCACCTAAAGCTAACATAATATCATTTTCATTTAAATTTGCAAACTCATCTTGTGTATCATCTAAAATTGCGCCCATATTTT